>NZ_JYDF01000142.1:0-8712 GCF_003263525.1 Rahnella sp. NRRL B-41462
TCGCAGGGGAGGGAGCAGTTCAGTGCTTTGACTTTCCCCTGCTATGGGAGAAGAGCAAGGCAAAAACTCAAAAATGATACGCCACGGCATTTTCATGCTCAGGCCACGGATGTGATTTATACGGCTTGGCCGGATAGTTAATCTCCACACTCCGGCGGCGGAAATCACTCGGGCTGACCCCCACCCGTTTACGGAAGACCCGCGAGAAATACAACTGATCGTCATATCCCACCACACGACCAATCGTCGCGATGGATTCCTGCGTCGTCTGTAATAAAAGTTTGGCGCGGATCACCCGCTGATCTTCGCGCCAGCGCAGGATGTTGATCCCGACCTGTTCACGGAATAAATGCGCCAGCCGCGATGGTGAGAGGCAAACATGGCGCGCGACTTCATCGATACGCAGCTCACCCGCCAGATTGCCGGTAATAAACTGGCAGGCTTCGATGACACGTGGGTCCATGATTTTCTGCGGACTCTGCGGATCTTCTTCCATGGCACGCAGCAACAGACGTTCCAGCAGATTCATCCCCAGCTCTTCGCAAAAACGTCGCCCCGATTTTTGCGTTTGTTCGATGTTGGCAAACAGACGGTCAAATTCCAGCAACAAGGTATTATTCGGTAAAGAAAGACGCCCGACATCGCGGGTTTTGGTGTGCCATTCCAGCCAGTCTGCCCAGTAGGCGCGCGGGCGGAAATACACCCAGCGATGATACCAGGAGTCGGCGTTGGCAGAACGACTGTAAAGATGGCGGGCTTTCGGTGGGAATAACAGCAGATCACCGGGATTGCAGTAGAACGTGTCTTCGCCGTCGAAGACTTTACCCTGCCCCTTCACCGTCAAATTAAGAATGTAGCCTTTCATTCCACCCGGACGGTCGATGGCGAAATCCAGTGGCCCGTCAGCAAGGATAGGTGTCATACCGGCGACCAGATAGGCATTGAAACTGTAACCCGGTAACAGCGGATTTTGCTGCTGATCCTGAATCATACGGTGATACATCGAACCTCCTGAAACTTCACTGGACTATGGACTTTTCATCTATTCTAATCGGCAGTGAAAACGCTGCCAGTAAAGGTTGCTAAATTGTGAACAACCACGCGTTTTTTCGGCATTTAACCCGTAATAGCGTTAAATGCCGCGTGATGATTGCGTGAAAGCGTTATCACAAAACCAGATTAAACGGTCTTTTTCGCTTTCTGTTTGTAGCGGTCGAAGATAACTGCCGCCAGCAGGATCAAGCCACGAACCACATATTGCGAGAACGGAGAAATGTTCAGCAGGTTCATGGCATTTTCCACGGTACCCAGAATGAGGATCCCGGACACCACATAGGAAATTTTACCGATACCGCCTTTCAGGGAAACGCCACCCAGTACGCAGGCAGAGATAACGATCAGCTCGAAGCCCAGTGAGGTCATCGGCTGGCCGCTGGTCATACGTGACGCCAGAATGATCCCCGCCGCCGCTGATACCAGCCCGGACAGCACGAAGATGATGATTTTCGTACGCACCACCGGCACACCGGCCAGACGCGCCGCATCTTCATTACCGCCAATCGCCAGCGTGTTACGCCCGAAGGTGGTTTTGTTCAGCAACAGACCAAAGATGATCAGACAGCCGACCGTCAGCCAGATAGGTGCAGGCAGCCCCAGCCAGTTGGCATAACCGAGGGTGAAGAAACGTTCGTCTTCGATGCCCACCGCTTTACCGTCAGAAATGATGTACGCAAGACCGCGCACAATCTGCATAGTGGCAAGCGTGGTGATCAGCGCATTGATTTTCAGACGGGCGATAACAAAACCGTTGAGCAAACCGGTCAGCATCCCGAGCAGTAAACCGGCAGCAACGCCGATCCACAGGCTTTCGGTCATGTTGATCACCACGGCGGTGGTAACGCCCGCACAGGCAATCACCGATGCAACAGACAGATCGAAGTCACCGGAAGCCAGACAGAACAGCATCCCGCAGGCCACCATGCCGGACATCGAAATCGCCAGCCCCAACCCTTTCATGTTGATGAAAGAACTGAAGTTTGGCACGAAAATGGTACAGGCGATAAACAGCACGGCGAACACCACTAACATGCCGTAACTGTCCCAGATACGCATCAGACCCTGGCCGCCGCGTGAGGCTGCTGAAGGTTGATCCGGTTTGGCTGAATTGGTTGTCATACTCGACATAATATTTTTGCTCCTCAGTCAGGCAGCGTCATGGGCAGAATCAAGAACTGGCGTGCGCAACATAGCGAGCCCCAGCGCTTTTTCTTCGGTGGCGTCGTCATGCAACAGTTCGCCGGAGATTGCGCCTTCGCGCATCACCACCACCCTGTCGGCCAGACCCAGCACTTCCGGTAAATCACTGGACGCAAACAGCACCGCAATGCCTTGTTTTGCCAGTGAATAAATCACATTATAAATTTCATGCTTGGCGCCAACGTCGATACCCCGCGTTGGTTCATCCAGCAAAATGACTTTCATTTCTTCCGACAACCAGCGGCCCAGAATGGCTTTTTGCTGATTGCCCCCTGAAAGGTTCATGATCAGTTGCTGGTCGCTGGGGGTTTTGATATTCAGCGCATCGATATGTTTACGCGCATTTTTCGCTTCCCAGGCGTTGTTGATCAGGCACCCTGCTTTCACCGTTTTGCGACGGGCGCTGATGTTGATGTTGTCGCGCACCGAGTGCACAGGAATAATGCCGTCAGCTTTGCGGTCTTCCGGGCACAACATGATGCCCTGGCGGATCGCATCTGCCGGTTTACGAATATTCAGCGCTACACCGTCCAGCCGGACGGTACCGCCGGTAATACGCGTACCACCAAATAATCCTTTCATCAGCTCACTGCGCCCTGCACCCACCAGCCCGAACAGGCCGACGATTTCGCCCTGACGTACCGTCAGGCTGACCGGCGTTCTCACGCCCGGTGCTTTCACCTCATCCAGTTCAAGGCGAATTTCGCCGTGCGGACGCGGCGCGTAACCGTAAATGTCATCGAGATTACGGCCAACCATCGCCTGCACCAGCTTGCTGTTATCCACCTGTGTCATGTCGTCAAAGGTGCGAACGTAACGTCCGTCTTTGAAAACGGTGACGGCGTCACTTAATGCAAAGATCTCTTCCATACGGTGTGAGACATATAAAATCACACGCCCTTCCGCCCGTAACTCACGGATAACACGGAACAATTGTTCAATTTCGCGTGCAGAAAGCGAACTGGTAGGTTCATCGAATGCAATAATTTTGGCATTGCGCGCCAGCGCCTTGGCAATTTCCACCATCTGCCACTGGCCGATGGAGAGATATTTCAGCGGTGTATCGGGGTCGATATCCAGCCCGAGATGTTCAAGCTGAAGTTTGGCTTCGTAACGCAGCAATTTACGGTTTACAAAACCGTGTTTGCTCGGCAACTGCCCGAGATAAATGTTCTCTGCTACCGTCATTTCCGGCACCAGATGGAGTTCCTGATAAATGATCGCCACACCGGCATCGAGCGCATCCGTGGTATGGCTGAACGCGACCGGCTGGCCTTTGATATGAATATTGCCCTGGGAAGGCTGATAGTTCCCGCTGAGGATCTTCAGCAGGGTGGATTTCCCCGCTCCGTTTTCGCCCATCAGCGCATGAATTTGTCCGGCGTAACAATTGAATGAAATACCGTCCAGCGCTTTCACGCCCGGAAAAGTTTTGCCAATGTCATGGAATTCCAGATACGGCCTGGCCGCATCAAACTCCGTCAGTGACGGTGTCAGCAAAGGCGTCTTATTATCGAAAGATTGCTGAGTCATAGTGGCTACCTGGAAGTTGAGTAAGTATGGATGCACGCCACTGCAAAGCAGAAAACAGTTCAACGTCTCCCTGTCGTCCACTCTGCAGCAGCGTCTCTCCCCTTCATACTTCAAGTCGCAGATGCGTTGGCTACGCTTACTCACCCGAATCACTTACTTATGTAAGCTCATCGGGACTCGCTCACTTGCCGCCTTCCTGCAACTCGAATTATTTGGGGGTATTGCTTGTTTCAACCACATCTGAAGATCACATAAGACCTTTTTTCTTCAGCTCTTCTTTGAAGTTGTCGCGGGTAATCAGGACAACATCCGTCACTTCGGTAAATTTCGGTGGTTCAACGCCTTTGGTAACCCATTCATTCAGCATCTGAATACTTTTGTAACCGTGGATATCCGGGCTAGGTAACAGGGAACCGTAGAAGCCAGTCTGGGCGCTTTTTGACAACTCATTCACTGCATCCACACCGTTGATGCCGATGCCGATCACGTTAGCCGCTTTAAAGCCCTGACCTTCGGTTGCACGCACGCCACCCAATACGGTGTTGTCGTTCATGCCGATGATCAGCCAGTTTTTCACTTCAGGATGTTGCACCAGCAGGGAGTTACCGGCATCCAGTGCGCCCGGGATGTCGTTAGATTTAGTCGGGACTTTGTAGATTTGTTTTTCCGGGAAACCGGCAGCTTTCAGTGCCTCCATTGAACCGGAGGTGCGGCGGCGCGCCGTATCGAGTTCATCGGCAGTAATGGCCATCACGCCGGTATCAGCGACTTTCCAGCCACGTTTTTGCATTTCTTTGTACAGTTCCTGCCCCTGACGTTCGCCGATTTTGGTCGCGGCCATCATGACTAATGGCACTTCTTCCATTGGCTTGCCTTTGGCATTCACAAACTGGTCATCCACCTGGATCACTTTCATGTCATAGCTGCGCGCTTTCGCCATGATGGCAGGGCCGAGACGCGGATCCGGCGTACAGATGACAAAACCTTTCGCGCCGTTGGCCGCCAGGCTGTCGATTGCATTCAACGTTTTTTCACCATCGGGCACGGCGATTTTAATGACGTCGAAGTGGAGATCCTTACCGGCTTTATCTGCGAACCGCCATTCAGTCTGGAACCACGGCTCTTCCGGTTGTTTAACCAGGAAGCCCAGCTTCGGATTCTCGGCTGCCATAGCTGAATGTGACATAAGGGCAGCTAACCCGACCGCCGCTAATGCCTTAGTGAATTTATGCATGATGTTCTCCGACTTTTATTGTTGTTTTTCACAATCACAGTCTTAAATCTGGTGGTTTGCCGCAATCGTGAAAACGTTATCAGTAGCGTAAAGAAACAAAGTGAAAGTGCGGCGAAGTCCAGTTTATAGAGGATTTGCGTCACACTCTCTTGTAAGACGGGTTAAGTTTTAGCGGTAATTTTGCAGCGGAATGTAGAGCGCTATCACACGGCGGGAAAACAGCAGGTTTGTGCATAGATATAGCGATTTTAGCCAAACGCTAACATTTGACCAACCTCACAGAAACATCATTGGGAGCAGATTTGTGCATACTTCCAGCTAACGCCTCCTCACTCACTTTTTTGCATCCTCCTACTGTTAGAGCAATTCGATTCGCCGCCGTAATGACTACGGCAAACCTGAAGGAGTGAGAAAGAATGACGCAAGGTGCGATTGCTCTTGGTCTTGATTTTGGCAGCGATTCCGTCCGTGCCCTGGCTGTGGATTGTCAGACCGGTGCCGAGATGGAAACCGATGTGGTTTATTATCCGCGCTGGAATGAAGGTCGCTATTGTGATGCGGCAATAAATCAGTTCCGCCATCACCCGCTCGACTATATAGAGGCAATGGAACAGGCGATTAAAAACGTAGTGCAACGGCTGGGCAGCGAGCGGGCTGCGCGCGTGGTGGGTATCGGCGTCGATTCCACCGGCTCAACCCCCGCTCCTGTCGATGAGGAAGGCAACATTCTGGCGCTGAAAGCGGAATTTGCCGAAAACCCGAACGCCATGTTTGTGCTCTGGAAAGATCATACGGCAATAGAAGAAGCGGAAGAGATCAACCGTCTGTGTCGCAGCGGCGATTTCCCCGACTATTCCCGCTATATCGGCGGCGTTTATTCCTCAGAATGGTTCTGGGCGAAAATCCTGCACGTTTCCCGTGCTGATGCTGCGGTTAAACAAGCAGCCGCGTCATGGGTTGAATTGTGCGACTGGGTGCCCGCCCTGCTTTCCGGCACCACCGCACCGGACAAAGTGGTGCGCGGACGTTGCAGCGCCGGACACAAAATGCTCTGGCATCCGTCATGGGGCGGCCTGCCACCAAAAGCGTTCTTTGCCGCCCTCGATCCGCTGCTGGTTGAACATCTGCCCTATCCGCTGTTTACCGACACCGTCACCGCCGAACAGGCTGTTGGCACACTGACACCTGAATGGGCAGAACGTCTTGGCTTACCCGCCAGTGTGGTGCTTTCGGGCGGCGCATTCGACTGCCATATGGGGGCAGTCGGCGCGGGCGCACAGCCTTATACGCTGGTCAAAGTGATCGGCACCTCTACCTGCGACATCCTGATCGCCGATAAAGAACGCGTAAACGACCGTGCTATCGCCGGGATCTGCGGACAGGTGGAAGGCAGCGTCGTGCCGGACATGATCGGGATGGAAGCCGGACAATCCGCTTTCGGCGACATGTACGCCTGGTTCAGCCGTCTGCTGAGTTGGCCGCTGATTCAGGCCGCCAAAGCCCATCCGGAAATGGCACCGCAACTGACCAGCCTGCAAAAAAATCTGCTGACCGATCTCACTGTGGCCTGGGCCGCTCATCCGAAACTGGATCATCTGCCGCTGGTGCTCGACTGGTTTAACGGCCGCCGTACACCGTTTGCCAACCAGCGCCTGAAAGGTGTCATTACCGATATCAATCTGGGCACAGAAGCACCTGAACTGTTCGGCGGCTTTATCGCAGCGACCGCTTTTGGCGCGCGCGCCATCATGGAATGTTTCGAACAGCAGGATATTCCGGTGGAAAACGTGCTGACGCTCGGGGGCATCGCGCGTAAATCGCCGGTCATCATGCAGGTTTGCGCCGATGTGATGAACCGTCCGTTGCAAATTGTTGCTTCCGATCAGTGCTGCGCCCTGGGTGCCGCGATTTTCGCCGCCGTCGCTGCCGGGGAGTTCAAAGATGTTCCTGCCGCACAGGAAAAAATGGCCTGCAGCATCGAACGTACGCTGACGCCGGATCCGCAGCGCGTCGCGCAATATCAGCGCCTGTACGAACGTTATCAGCAATGGTGTGCCACGACTGAACCGCTGTTTGCAGCGAAACCGGCGCATTAACCCGTATTTCATCTATCCGATATTCAGGAGTAATAAATGGACGCGTTTAAACATCTCGAAGTGTGGTTCGCCATTGGCAGTCAGCATCTGTACGGTCCGCAGGCATTACGTCAGGTAAAAGAGAACGCCGAGAAGGTGGTCAGTAGCCTGAACAGCGAAGCCGGTTTGCCGATAAAACTGGTGCTCAAACCGCTGGTGACCACGCCGGACGAAATCACCGCATTGTGCCGTGAAGCCAACTATGACAACGCCTGCGTGGGCATCATCACCTGGCTGCATACCTTCTCGCCGGCCAAAATGTGGATTGCCGGGCTGAGCATCCTGCATAAGCCGCTGATGCAGTTCCATACGCAATTCAATGCTGAAATCCCATGGGAAACCATGGACATGGACTTCATGAACCTGAACCAGACCGCGCACGGTGGCCGTGAATTCGGCTTCATCGGTGCCCGTATGCGTCAGCAACACACCGTGGTAGCCGGTCACTGGCAGGACGGTGAATCTCACCGCCGTATCGCCCAGTGGATGCGCGTTGCTGCCGCCAAAAACGAAAGCCAGCACCTGAAAGTGGCACGTTTTGGCGATAATATGCGTGAAGTTGCTGTCACCGAAGGCGATAAAGTCGCCGCCCAAATCCAGTTCGGCTACAGCATCAGTGCCTACGGAATTGGTGATTTGGTCAGCGTAATCAACGAAGTCAGCAAAGGCGACATCGATACGCTGGTGGAAGAATATGAAGCCACCTATCGCCTGACGGATGCGGTAAAAATTAACGGCGAACGTCGTGAAAACTTGCTGGATGCTGCCAAAATTGAACTTGGTATGACCCGTTTCCTCGAACAAGGTAAATTCGGGGCATTCACGACCAACTTTGAAGATCTGCACGGCATGAAACAACTGCCCGGGCTGGCCGTCCAGCGTCTGATGCAGAAAGGCTACGGCTTTGGTGGCGAAGGTGACTGGAAAACGTCTGCCCTGCTGCGCATCATGAAAGTCATGGCCAGCGGTCTGAAAGGCGGTACTTCTTTCATGGAGGATTACACCTACCACTTCAAACCAGGCAGTGATCTGGTTGTGGGCTCGCACATGCTGGAAGTGTGTCCGTCGATTGCCAAAGAAGAGAAGCCGCTGCTCGATGCGCAATATCTCGGCATAGGCGGTAAAGCGGATCCGGCGCGTCTGATTTTCTCCACACCGGCAGGTCCGGCGGTCAATGCCAGCGTCATCGACATGGGCGACCGCTTCCGTCTGCTGGTCAATCTGGTGGATACCATCGAACAGCCACACCCGCTGCCAAAACTGCCGGTTGCCCGCGCTATCTGGAAAGCCCAGCCATCACTGGCAACAGCGGCAGAAGCGTGGATCCTCGGCGGCGGCGCGCACCATACCGTGTTCTCTCAGGCACTGGATATTGACGCGCTGCGGTTATATGCGGAATTTTCCGGGATTGAATTGCTGGTGATCGATAACGACACGACGTTGCCAGACTTCAAGAATCAGATCCGGTGGAATGAGGTGTATTACAAACTTTGCAGTCGCTGATTTGTTTGCTCCTCCCACTTCAAAGAGCAGTTTTTTCTTTGCTCCTCCCCC
>NZ_JYDF01000143.1:0-9901 GCF_003263525.1 Rahnella sp. NRRL B-41462
AAACAAGATCCATCAGATATAAAACCCCTTTGTCAGCCTGCTGCGCAGACCGACGCCGAGGTTGAAATTACTGATCAGGCTAAACAGGTTCTGAACTACCTGAATCAGACCACCGGCTCACGTTATCAGGTCAGCAAATCCTCATTGGATAACATCCGCGCCAGACTGCGTGAAGGCTTCACCCCTGAAGAACAGCAACTGACCGTTGATTACATGCATGCCAAATGGGGCGGCGATCTGGAAATGGCCGAGTATCTGCGCCCATCCACGCTGTTCCAGCCTTCCAAGTTCCCGGGTTATCTCGAAGGTGCCAATGCTTGGAATCGTGCTGGCCGCCCAGCCCGCAAAAACGGGAAGTGGGACCGCGGCGAAGTGGCCGTTGATACCTCTGAACGTGATTCAGCTTATCGCCGGTTTATCAGCGGTGTTGCGGCGAGCAAAGCCCCAAGTGATTTGGAAAAACTGGTCTGTACCGAGGCAAGTAAAGCCAGTGTGCGTGGCATGCGCAGTGATTTCGCGATCAGCACCTGGAATCGCATCTGGAAAGAATGTGCTCAGCGCCGGCAGCAGGGGAAATCTGAATGAAAAAAACCATCAGCAATTAGTCATAGTAGGGCTCATGCGTGATCGCACTCCGCGCACCTGCTCGGATAATGAAGGATCGTTAATCGAATATGCCGGTTTTATTCCGTCAGGGCATTCGATGTCATCTACGATTAATACGATCAGCAAAAAGCCTCAGTTCCACATTGTTACTGGGCATTGTGCCGGGAAGAAAACATATTCACTGAGCGAAGAGCCAAAACAAGTCGTAGAACCGACGGCCGAAAAATCGGATATAGCCCCAGTGAAAACACTGGCTGAAAACAGTGCTGAGTTTGAACACAAACCTATGGGCAGTACTTCTGGGCAGGGGGGTGTTATGAATAACTATTTGGGCCAGTTCAGCGAAGGAAGGTTGGAAGAGTTGCTTTCAATGGCCAAAGCAACTTCATACGGAAATGGTTTATTTGATGTTCAAGAAATCATCCCACTTTTACGCATAGCAATAGCAGCAAAGCAGGCCAAGCCTGATTATTACGTCATTAGTCGGCCGCTCACAGATGGATATAACTCTACGTTTAAACTTGATGTTTATTTGGAAGAGGTTGATGCCATCAAATGCAAAAACGCCCACGGCGGCGTAATTATCCCTGTCTACACCACACCACCAATGAACCATGGCGAGAAAATTAATTTATCGGCGATTCCTGAAGAACTGGGCCTATACCTTGAAGTGAGACCTAGGTTTTATAAGAAATTCAATGTGGTTTACCGGGACGAAAACAAAGTATGCGGTTATGCCCTACATACGGGGCGCTGGTCATGCTTTCAAACTAAAAACTTCGATCAAAACTTCCGTATCGCCCCTAAATCGGAGGCGCTATGAGTTATCAACTGATTTATGCAGATCCTGCCTGGCAGTATTCCAACAAGATAAGTAACGGCGCGGCGGGTGGCCACTACAGCACTATGGCGGTTGAGGAAATGAAGCGTCTTCCGGTCTGGTCTATTACAGATGAAAACGCAGTTCTGGCGATGTGGTACACCGGCAACTTTGCTTCGGAAGCGGTTGAGCTGGCGCATGCATGGGGCTTCAAGGTGAAAACCATGAAGGGATTTACGTGGGTAAAACTCTATGAGCAGGCACGTAGCCGTATAGAGCGGGCTCTGGCAGAACAGACCATGATCGATTTCGAAGACTTTATGGATACTTTGAACGTGGAAACGGTGATGAATGGCGGAAACTACACGCGTGGCAACACAGAAGATGTGTTGATCGCCGTTCGCGGTTCAGGTCTCGAGCGCCTCAACGCCAGCATTAAGCAGGTTGTTTACAGTTGCCGCGGTGAGCACAGCGAAAAGCCAGCAGAGGTGCGTTTTCGCCTCGAAGAGCTTTACGGGCAAGTTTCACGCATCGAGCTTTTTAGCCGTGGAGAAGCTTCAGGCTGGCATCACTGGGGGAATGAAAACCCATTCAACGATATCGAGTTGGTACCGGCGAGCTTCACTACTATTCCCCCTATGCGGAACTCTCGCGTAAAAGTGTTGGCAGGTCATTATCAGGCACTAACACCACTATCAACTTCTAAACACCAGATCTCCGCTGGCATCGTTTACCTGCAGGAGGTGGCTGCGTGAACGAATTTCAGAAAATCTGGCTCTCTGCTTACAGCGGCTGGCTGACAGCGGTCTCCCCTTCGGGGGAGCTACATCCCACTGATTACACCGCTGCACGGGAACATGCCGATGCTGTACTGAGCAGCCTGGTTAAAGCTGGGGAGAGAGCTGAATGAGAGCGCTCTTAAAGCCATACCCACAGAGAGATTTGGGGATTGTGCTATTGCGGCCGCCAGGTGACATGTTGCAGCATTTCAGCGGCAAACGCCTGCTAATAACCGATGAGCCAGCGGATCTGCGCGGGGCGGCGGACGGTTTGGTTCCAGTGGAGGCTCAGCCACTATCGCGAGATCCGCGCCTGTCTGGATTTCTGGCCTCAGAGCGGGTTATCAACCTGGTCGGCGGGTGGGGTGCGCTGACGTTGTGGGTTAAGCGTAACCGAGGCTGCCAGTGCACTGATTTTGGTGGCCAATACCATCACCATGAACTGGTGCAGTCTCGCCGTGCGCGTGGTGTTGTGTCTCTGTGTTGGACCCATGACAACGAATATCACGGAAAAGAATCGGTAAAACTCGATGCCGCAGCACTGTCGAATACCACTGAATTTGTGACTGAGGCTATCCGCGAGCGTTCCCGATTGTCCGCTGGACATCAACTGACCCTGCCGGAACTTTGCTGGTGGGCAACGAGTAAGGGGCTAGCGGCGCAACTGCCGGATGAAATCATATGCGAAGCGCTTGGCATGAAATACCTGCCTCCGGGCACGCAGTTGAAAGAATCGGACATTAATCCCAGCGAACAAGAGCCAGGGGAAGTGATGGCGAGCAACATCAAACCGGTGCTGGCGCTGGCCGTTGATCCGGAAACACCGGAATCTTTCATGCTTCGCCCGAAGCGCCGCCGGTACGAAAACACGAAATACACTCAATGGGTAAAGCGCCAGCCTTGCTGTGCCTGCGGTAACGGGTCCGATGATCCGCATCACATCACCGGCAATGGATTTGGTGGAATGGCAACAAAAGCGCATGACCTGTTCGTGATCCCGCTGTGCAGACGGTGTCACGACTCACTTCATGCGGATACCCCGGCTTGGGAAGAAGAACACGGCACACAGGAATTTCTGGTGTTGAAGACATTAGACCGTGCGCTGGCGATGGGTGTTATCGCTACCGGCAAGCAAAAATAAGTGTGGAATCAGCATGAACCTTGAAACGATTTTGAAGCATTTTTCCCCGAAAGGCTTATCCATCAGCGACAGTTCCCGCGCGACGGCCAGCGACGCACTTAACATCACCGATATTATGGCGGCGCTGGGGATGACACAAAGTGACGCGGAATTCGGCCTGCGCCTGTTCCTGGCAAAAGCCGGTATCAGCCAGCAGGATAGAACGATAGCGGTCGGCATGCTGACGCAGTACGCCAAACAGCACGCACCGAAGCATATCGGCAAAGTCGCAGGGAGGCGCATGGCTGAATGCTTACGCATTATGGCAAAAATGGCGTTTGAAGATTATGCGCGGTCGGCGGCGGCCACTTCTGATTGTCCGTGCTGCTCAGGCACCGGTTTTTTGAGAGAGAAGAGAACCTTCAGAAATCATTTGGCAATCGACCGCCGGGAATATCTTGATGCGCTACCGGGCAATTTAGGCCTGCTTTACCGCAATGAAATAAAGTCCAAAATGGAAGGTGAAGAGATAGTTGATGTCATTTGCCAGCCGTGCAAGGGGAAGGGGACCATCTCAAATCGTTGCCGCTGTAATGGCACCGGCCGCGTGCGTGACCTGGAGAAATCAAACCTTCTCGGCGTTCCGGTCGATAAGACTTGTGATCGGTGCGCGGGCAGAGGATTCAAACGGACACCAGGCACAACAGCCTACAAAGCGATTGTGTCGCTGCTGCCTGACCTGCAGGAAAGAACATGGAATCGAAATTGGCGACCGCTATATGAGTCGCTGGTGACCAAATGTGAGCAGGAAGAGAATCACGCTGATGCTGTATTCCAAAGAATCACCAGCAAATGAGCATTTTGTAAGCCCCACATAACTAATGAAAATTTTGTCAGTTAGATATCTTACATCCAGCAGGCTACGAAGATTCAGTAAGTGCTAGATGCGCCGGGGATCCGGCGCTTGCTATTTTACAATGCCGTGATTGCAAAATGCTAAGTTCAAAGTATTATTACCAATAAGGTAACGCGCCCTGCGGTATCAATGGGGACAAACCATGTTTAAAAATAAAGCATCTCGAACATACAACTTTGATATCAAAATCATGGTTGAAGCAGGTTCCGTATTAGGAATAATTCCTCACTCAAACTACACAGCCATCTTAAGTCAAAAAGATGTAAAGGCAGCTATCGCATCCGACATGAGAAACGTTGGTTGCGACATCCGTCGAGCAGCTAACATGTTAGGGGTTGGTCTATATCCTAGCGGAGAAACTCAAGCAGAGGTTAGCAAGAAAATTGGACGATCAAAATCAGCCGGAGAAGCCTACAATAGTGGATTCCGAAAAGGAAGCGAGCAGGCATCCTTCGAAAAATATGCAAACCTCTACTGGGCAACAAAATCCTGAAGAGGATGAGTTTGAAGAAGTAGATGAAGAACTACGACGTGAAATAATCCAGAATCCTGATGCTTTTAGTCGGGTTCTGGACCGACCTGAAATACAAGAAATCATCATTTCTCATGAAGCATTCCAAGGGCCGTTGCCGCACCCTAGGATTCTGAGAGACTATGAAGCTGTTTTGCCTGGTGCCGCTGACAGGATTTTTAAACTTACTGAAGATGAGTTTAAACACAGGCATGACATGGAAGATAAAGCGCTAAACGGAGCGATTTTTCGGGATAAACGTGGTCAGAACTATGGCTTAAGCGCAACAATTTTTACCGTACTATGTGCTTTGATATTGGGTCTTACTGGCCATGATTTTTTAGCCGGGGCCGTTATCGGTACGGTGGTAGCAATCGCAACCATTTTTGTTTTGAGAAATAAACCAAAAAACAAACCTCAGAAAAAAGATGAAGATAAAGCCCCGTAAGGGGATTTTTTGTGTCTGGCGACCACACGGAAACCTATATTCACTAGTAAAATTTAACTTAAGGGAATACTTTTGATGAGCCACATTTGTGGCCTTAACTACACACAGGTATTACATGAAAAAAATATTCGCAATGCTTCTGGTAACTCTTTCTCTCGGCACTTCGATTCAGGCTTTTGCCGGCAGCTGTCAGCATGACAACGATACTGCATCGGATGGTTCACGATGCGGTGGAAGATCAGAGGACTCTCGCCCTGGTGGCAAAGGTGTCCGCTGATAAGCAGCCCAAACATAGAAATATGAATAACGCCTTCTTAAACTAAGATTTGTTCTATTTACGCCATTTCAGCCTCAACTCTTGCATTTTGTCCGAACTTGGCGTAGATTTATCAAATCATGGGCGTTTATGTAGATGAGCGCTAAGAAGAATCAAAAAAACCCCGCTTTGGCGGGGTTTTTTGCTTTCTGATGCTACTTTGTAATTTTAATATAAAGAAATCCTCAATATGGTCGATGTGCATTTTACTAATCATATTTTGGAATGTAGTAATGAAAAAAATCTTCATACCAGTATTTTTTATGCTCAGTGGATGCACTAGTTCGGCTTATGAGAGTGGTTGGAACGGGAAAATCTCAGGGGAAGTGTTTCATGAATGTGCATTATCTTCATGGGCTCCCGGTTTTTATTTCAACGAAAACGTTGACCGTCTCGTTCCTTTAGGACTACTTACGCAAGATGAAGCCAGTAGAGCAAAACGACATGATGTTAGAGTTGGAGATAAGGAGTGTTTAGCTTATGCTGCGTATGGTTTTAACCCGTCAAAGTATCAATTCTCAAGTAACACGAAAAAACTTTTGCTCAGCCGATCTGTAGAATATCGTTGCGAGAAGTCCCCAATTCCGTGCCCCGGTAAATTAATCACTATCGTAGACGGTCGGGTGTCTGATATTGAAGACATTAACGTTAAAGAAGCGACAAACTAATTTTACAAATTTATTATTTCTCTGCATCAAATGAACCCGCCTTGTGCGGGTTTTTATGTATCAGCAGCATTGAAAGATGCACCAGCAAAGGGAAAGGCGTCAGCCGACGCAGCAGTAATGATGCTGCCCCGAGTCCCACAGGGAGCCAGATGCAGGTCCGAACTGCAATATGCGCTGGTGAGGGTTATTAAAGAAAAAGGCATACCGGTAGAGAAGCTCGAAAGCCAAACGAGCACCGGTTATTAGCGGCGAGGAGCGACATACGACTCAAGGGCATGAGCGCGGCCACTGCGAAAAGTGGTAAGAATTTTGGCCTCGCATATTCGGGGCTTTTTCGTTTCTACACATCAGGTAAGAGCATCGGCTTGGTAAGCTGGGACATTTCCGGCCAGTCAAAGGGGTTAATGCCCTTACCAAAAGCTTTACCCTTATTCCTGGCTAGTATCAATAATCGCTGAGCCAGAATAAACAGGAGGAGTGCAGCCTTTCAGTTCGCCATACACAACATTGCATTCAGAGTAACCACTATCTCTCTTGATGACTATTTCACCGTCATAATTTGATGAGCATGAGCCAACCTCTCCGCTATTAATCTCGCATAAAGAAACCTTTCCATCGCTTCTGAGTAGAGGGGCATTTTTCGTTGATGGATATGGCTGGCAATCTGAGAGATTGCCGACGTTGATACTGCACTGCAAGAGTTCCGCAAATCCTGAAAAGCTGGTGAGCATGCCGGTGAACATTAAGACAACGAAGATTTTATTTTTCATATACATGTCCTTATTGAGTAGTGCCGTCACTATAAAACACTTTCTAGAAACTGCCGATTGGCGGCCTTTTTTATACCCCCAATTCGGTTGGGAGGACACCTAAAGCAATAATTTGGGTGATACTACTTCAACATAGTAGTAATGAGTTTCTTAGGCTGTTTAGAATCACCAGTTTGCAATAGCTCGACAAGTTCGCTTTTGGTGACTTCACGGCCGCATGATGCACAACTAACGTCAGCGAAGTTAGCTTCCAGATTAAAGTCATTTGGGTAAATGAGAAATTCGCATCGACAAATGGAGCAGCTAAACTTATCCAGAACAGTCTCAATATGCATTGAATCATCCTCTTTAAAATGATTTGAATTCAATAGAATAAAGCAAGGATTTCCTTTAGGAGAACTCTTGATATATCTGCAAATGAAAATGTACGCTTGAATCTTGCTTTAGTAAATCTCGTGGGGAAGTAAAAAATAGCCATCACCATCGTTCGTTTGCTGGATGCCTGCTATCTTATGTAAAACATCACGTGAGACTATCAGCATGAAGCTACTAACTAACGAATTTGAGTATCGAGAATGGATGCATAATGACTACCTTCATTTGGATGAGGAGTTTCCTTCGGTTTTCGGACCTGACGAGCTTGAAAGAGAAATCCTACGTCAGGCACCCAAAGAATTCCCTTGCCTTGCACAACTTGTAGAAGGCGAGGGTGCCTACTCCCTACAGTCTGTTCAATTCATATATCGATCCCAGATAGAAGAGTGGGCAAAACTGTTCGGCATTGTTAAATAGTCAAAATGAATATTCTAACGGGCTGCCTATGGGCGGCCTTTTTTACATCCTCAATTCGATTGTGAGGACACCTCACAGAGAGAAGTGGTATCAATTAATGAAAAGCCCCGGCATATGCCAGGGCTTAATTGTTTGTGGAATGGGCGGCGTACATGATGCTGATAACATCGTGCACGCCATTCGCCCGTTAGTTGGTCACGAGCGAACCGAGGCCCATTGCTGATGTGCACACAGCAAATGGAGCCTATCAAAAAGGGCGTCTCTGATCTATGAAAACAACTGTAGATTTAAACAGTATAAATATTATTTGTGCTGACTCACTCCAATACATCAAAACCTTACCTGATGACTGCATTGATCTGATAGCAACGGATCCTCCGTATTTTCGGGTTAAATCGTGTAAGTGGGATAATCAGTGGCCAGATGAATCAGCGTACCTTGCCTGGCTGGATGAGGTATTTGCGGAGTTCTGGCGGGTATTGAAACCATCGGGCAGCCTGTATGTTTTTTGCGGTTCGCGTTTAGCTGCTGACACTGAGTTACTGATGCGTGAGAGGTTTAAAATTCTGAACCACATCATCTGGGCCAAACCTTCTGGGCCTTGGAACAGACAGCACAAAGAAGACTTGAGGTCGTACTTCCCAGCCACTGAGCGGATCCTCTTCGCTGAGCATTACCGTGGTCCGTATAGAGGGAAGTCCTCCAGCTATTCAATCGAGTGCCAGGAGCAACGCAAAAACACGCTCAAGCCTCTGGTGGAGTATTTCAGCAATGCCCGTAAAGCTTTAGGGATCACAGCGAAAGAGATTCATCAGGCAACCGGCAAACAAATGGCTTCTCATTGGTTTAGTGAAAGCCAGTGGCAATTACCGAGCGAGAAAGACTACTTAGCGTTGCAGTGTTTATTTGAGCGCGTTGGGCGCGAAAAACATGGCCGCCAAGAACTGGAACTTCCTCACCATCAGTTGGTAAAGGAATATGATTCATTATCTCGACACTATGCGGAGCTGGTGGATGAATTAAAACGGCTCCGACGTCCGTTCGCTGTTACGAGTCTTGTGCCATTTACTGATGTATGGACCTATAAATCAGTTCCGTATTATCCGGGCAAACATCCGTGCGAAAAGCCAGCCGAGATGATGAGAGATATCATCAGCGCCAGTAGCAGGCCGGGTGATGTAGTTGCTGATTTTTTCATGGGATCAGGTTCCACGATAAAAGAAGCAATCAAGCTGGGCCGTTTCGCGCTTGGCGTGGAACTTGAAGAGGAACGGTATAAACAGACTTTCGGAGAAATATTCCCTGCACAGTCGAATACCTCATAATACGTTACGACCCCAGCATAGTCTGGGGTTTGGTTTGTACCCATTTCAGCTTGAGGGGCGCTTACAACGCGATCCGTAAATTTCTGGGTCTGGATCACAATGTGGTGTTTTACTGGCTGAAGAATAATCAAATGAGCAAAAATTGTTAAATGTCATCGGGATTAATCTGAGATTATGACCTCGCCCCTTCAAGAGCTAAGCCATTATGAGTGCCGGAGATAAGCGCCGGGTGGGGCAGGCATTACATCTTTAATTACAGAAGTTATTTGAACCCGCCAATGTGCGGGTTTTTGCGTTTTTGAGGCTGCCAATTTTGTGGCCTTTTCTCGTTTTGGCGGCCAGTCAATCAGCTAACAACTCATCCTTTCGCAAACGGACTGAGCAGCTAAATACCCCACTACTACGCACCCAACCGGCTGACCGGAGGGGGAGACTATGAAAATGGACGAAAAATACAGTAACGCTACATATGGTGGTGCTGGAATTACGGCCTTCTTTGCAAGCTTATCCCTTCAGGATTGGGGCTTTATCGCTGGCGTGCTGATCGGGGCGCTCTTTACTGCTTTAACGTACTTCCTGAATCGTCGCGAACAGATGAAGCGCACCCGGATTCTTCAAGAAATCGCCGACAAGGTGGATGCAAAAAATCCATCTGCAACCGCCCAGGTTGTTAATGAGCTCGCGCAGAAAACCAGCGAGGTCTGAAGTGGCAAACCTTAAAACGAAACTCAGTGCCGCCATGCTGGCGCTGATTGCTGCTGGATCAAGCGCACCAGTGCTGATGGAACAGTTCCAAAAAGAGAAAGAAGGCACCAGCCTGATTGCTTATC
>NZ_JYDF01000144.1:0-6944 GCF_003263525.1 Rahnella sp. NRRL B-41462
CAGCGTGAGGCGAAAGACGAGTTTGAGCATCAGAACGGTGGAAATGGCCAGCTCGGAATAACGTTGAGGACGACCACGTGAAGAGGTTTTGGGTTCGTCATACCAGGCCTGAATGGTCGACTCATCAAGCCAGAATGTCAGTGAGCCCCGATTGACGAGGGCTTTGTTGTAGACGTTCCAGTTGATGATTTTGAACTTTTTTTTTGCCACGGGATACCGCTACAGGATCGAGAATGTGGTGATCTGATCCTGATTATGGCCAAAAGTTCGATTTATTCAACAAAGCCTCGTAACCATCGTAGAACGCCATTCCCACTTTGTTATACTGGCCAAAATTAGGGACAACAAGACCATAACCGTTATATCTGCACTCATCAAACAAGCCCGGGAATTACCTGGTGAGCTTTATAAAACACTAACATGGGATCGGGGGGCTGAAATGACCAGCCACACCAAGTTTACTATAGCCACAGACATTCAGGTTTATTTCTGTGATCCTCAATCTCCCTGGCAACGCGGTTCAAACGAAAATACGAACAGATTGCTCAGACAGTATTTTCCAAAAGGAACTGACTTACCGGTACACAGCCAGCAAAGACTAAATAGTGTTGCCAGACAGCTCAACGAGAAGCCGAGAAAAACGCTAGACTATGAATCACCCGCAGAGCGGCCCAATCAGTGTGTTGTATCCATCGCTTGAACTCACGCCAATAATGGACCTTGACAAATGCACGTTAAGCATTTCTCCACTTAACATTGCGGTATGCAATTTACGCGGTCAGACTGGCTTGCTTCAATCATTATTGTTTCCAGTGGTTCATGGCTCAACTCATCCGCAAAATTGTCGTAGCGGATCGCGCGACTCATTACTGAAAATACGGGTAAACACCCTAGCGCGTATCCGCGTCCAGATAGTAGTAGGTGTTGTTTCACCGGTCCAGAAAGGCGTGCTACGCGTGTGCAGATAATGAAAGGGAATAGCTATTCGATTCATTAATCAGTCCTTATGTGTGTTCACTACCTGACCAAAACCTTTACCGGTCAGCTTTGCCTCAGGTTCGGTAAAAAAGTCGATATTGAAATATGTGTCTTCGGTCAGAAGTTCTATACGATGCCATTTTTGCGGTGGGCTAATACCAAAATTCCCGGCCTCAATCACCAGTTCCAGATCCGGTGCCTTATTTTCAGCATCCGGGAAACCAAAGTACTTCACTGTGCCATGCATGACAGACAGGCGACCATAGACTCCCGCTTTCGTATTATGATGACTCAGAAGGGCAGCAGGAACATTTGATTTGTCAAAGAATGGGGTAGCACGCGTATGCACGTAATGTGAAGGAATAGTGAGTTTCATAGATAACCTCATAATGTCGATTCAGGACGGGATGATTGATAATTAATTTTTTTCGCTATAATGCTCAATAACGCGCTGACGGGGATGTATCGCGGTATTACACCACAGTGACTTCTTTCAATGGCGCCCGTGTCTGTACAACAAAGGCTCTCTCGCAAAATAAAGGACTAAACCTGCAATTCCCGCAACAACCCAAATGCCAGTTTCATATGCGCTTCGCTGACGATGAATGCCCGAAGCTGCTGCGCTTCATTATAGCCTCTGGCGATTAAACCCTGCGGATCGGCTGTAATTTGCCAGCTTAAATCCGTACGCTGCGTTTCACCTGCCAGATGTAACGGTAGCTCAGGTGTTTTCACTTTCACCAGCATGGCAGGCAGCGTCAGTCCCTCGGTAGCACCCAGCAAATTTTTGGCAAGCGTCATGGCACTACACTGAATGGGCTGCAGGAACGGCAGTACTTTGCCATCGATTTCAGCGCAGTCTCCCAGTGCGTAAATATGGGCATCAGACGTCTGTAACTGGCGATTGACCTGAATACCGCGGTTTACTGCAAGCCCGGCGTGCTGCGCCAGCCCAACGTTTGGACACAGCCCAATAGCGGCCACCACGGCGTCAACGTCAACGATACGGCCGTTGCTCAGGGCAGTACTGATCCCTTGTGGTGTTTTGCTCAGCGACTCCAGACGTTGATTAAATAACAGCTCAACGCCCATTTGATTCAGGCGATGCTGAAGGCGGCTACTGACCTCTGCCGGCATCAGCGAGGCGAGCAGGCTTGCGGAATTATCCACCACAATGACCTGTTTACCCGCGCGGCAAAAATCCATTGCCAGTTCTGTACCAATCAGACCAGCCCCCAAGATCATCACCCGACGGGCATCACGCAGCGACGTTTCACAAGCCAGGAACTCCTGCTGGCTGTTGAGTGTCAGCATCAGCTCTTTGCCGGCAATGGGCGGAAGCAGGGCGTTGGAGCCGGTCGCCAGTACCAGTTTGTCGTATGGCCATTGCTGGTCGCCACACTTCACCAGGCGTTCACGAGTGTTAATCTCAGTCACCCAGCTGTTCGCATTCAGTGCCAGATTAAATTGCTCAGCAAACTCCCCGGCATGTTGCCGGGTGAGGTCGTTCGCACGTTGATTCAGGCTGATGACATGGCTGAGATCGGGTTTGTTATACTCGTCCATGCTGTCGGCGGCAATCATGCGTACGGGAACCTGCGCATCATGCTTACGGATATTTTTCACCAGTTGGCGGGCGGCAAAGCCCGAACCGATGATCACAATGCCATGATTCATTTTACCTCCGTCGCCAGCACATCAAACACGTCTTTCCCCAGTGAGCATTCAGGGCACAGGAAGCTGTCGGGTACATCGTTCCATGGCGTTCCGGCGGCAACATCCTGCATTGGTTCGCCGGTTTCAGGATAGTAAACCCACTGGCAAACACTGCACTGCATACGTGGGCCGAGGTCGGCATCGCTTTTCGTTTCCACAACGCTCTCTTGTGGCGCCACATCGATGGTGGCAGCCAGCGCCCACTGTTGGGCAAGTTCACGACCGTGGGCACGGCAAATATCCTGCGCATCGCCATCCGGACGCCATTTGGCTTTCAGGCTCAGCGACATTTCCAGACCTGCATCCTGTAAACGTGTGGAAAGGCGGTCTACAGCACCGCCGCTCCAGCCGTGTGAACCGAAGGCACTGGCGCGTTTATTCCGAAAACGCAGACCGGTCATCTCTTCAACCAGACCGGCAATTTTCGGCATCATCACGTTATTCATCGTAGAGGTGCCCACCAGAACGCCTTTGGAGCGGAATACGTTCGTCAGGACTTCGTTTTTATCACTACGGGCGATGTTAAAGATTTTCACGGCCACGCGTGGATCGGCTTCCGTGATCCCCTGAGCGATAGCATCAGCCATCATGCGGGTGTTATTGGACATGGTGTCGTAGAAAATAGTGATGCGATCTTCCTGGTAATCAGCCGCCCACTTCAGATACAGCTCGACGATTTGCGTTGGGTTTTCACGCCATACCACACCGTGTGAAGTGGCAATCATATCGACAGGCAAATTGAAGCCGAGGATTTCGGTGATTTTCGGCGTCACCAGGCGGCTGAATGGCGTCAGAATGTTGGCGTAATAACGCTGGCACTGCTCGAACAATTCAGCCTGATCAACTTCATCGTTAAACAGATGTTCATCGCAATAGTGCTGGCCAAAAGCATCGTTACTGAACAGCACTGCATCGCCTGTCATGTATGTCATCATGCTGTCCGGCCAGTGCAGCATTGGCGTTTCAACAAAGATGAGTTGCTTGCCATTGCCAATATCCAGGCTGTCGCCGGTTTTCACCACATTGAAATTCCATTCCGGATGATGATGATGCCCGTTGATGGAATCAATACCGTTGGCAGTACAGTAAATTGGTGTGTTCGGAATGTAGGACATCAGCTCAGAAAGAGCGCCAGCATGATCTTCTTCCGCATGGTTGATAACAATATAGTCGAGGGTGTTCAGGTCAATTTCACGTGCCAGGTTCTGGACAAATTCGCGGCTAAATTTATGATCGACAGTATCGATAAGCACCGTTTTTTCTTCTTGAATCAAATAACTGTTATAGCTACTGCCGCGCAATGTTTTGTATTCGGTACCATGAAAATCACGCACTTCCCAGTCACGTTGTCCAACCCACTGGATGTTGTTTTTAACTAAAATAGCCATTTGTCATTACCTTAAATAGAATTAAAAAATGCAGCTCATCTGCCCTATGTAGCATATGGCGTGCCAATTATTTAACCAATTGATTTATAATAATTTTATATCAGTTACTGATTGACGTAATTGTCAATATGACTATGCCAAGGATTGTCGCATTGACAAGTAAATTGTCTTTTTGACAGTACTAATGTACGTTAGCGAGACTATTTTTATGGAGTCGCTTATGAGCCTGTCGATCACCTCTCTTGCCAATATTGCCATTGACCTGCAACGCGGCATTTCTCATCAGGATCGTTTTTCCCGTCTGGTCCGCGCCCTGCGCCTGCTGTTAGGCAGCGATGCCACGGCTTTACTGCGTTATGAGGCGCGGCAGTTTCGTCCACTGGCTATAGATGGTCTGGCGCAAGATGTACTCGGGCGGCGTTTTGATTTAGATGTCCATCCACGTCTGGAGGCGATTGCGCGTGCGGGTGATGTGGTGCGCTTTCCGGCAGACAGTGAATTACCCGATCCTTACGACGGTCTCATTCCCAACCACACGGATTTAAAAGTCCATGCCTGCCTTGGTCTGCCGTTATTTGCCGATCAAAACCTGATTGGTGCATTAACCGTGGATGGCATGGACCCTTTACAGTTCGACCATTTCAGTGATGAAGAGTTACGCTTAATAAGTGTGCTGGCGGCGGGTGCGTTGAATAATGCCCTGTTAATGGAACAACTCGAAAATCAGACGTCTGCGGTGGCGACACTTCCCCTCACCACCCGAACAGCCAGCGCTAAAATGGTGGGATTGTCTGCGGGAATGATGCAGCTCAGGAAAGAGATTGAGAGCGTCGCGGGCTCCGACCTGAATGTGTTAATCACCGGAGAAACCGGTGTTGGTAAGGAACTTGTGGCGCGCGCGGTACATAACGGGTCGGCACGTGCGGCAAACCCACTGATTTACCTGAACTGTGCGGCGTTGCCAGAAAGTGTGGCGGAAAGTGAGCTGTTCGGTCATGTAAAAGGGGCATTTACCGGAGCCATTCACCATCGAACCGGTAAGTTTGAAATGGCAGATAACGGCACGCTTTTTCTTGATGAAATAGGTGAATTGCCCTTAACGCTGCAGGCAAAACTGCTGCGGGTTTTGCAGTATGGTGATATACAGCGTGTGGGGGATGACAGCAGTCATCGTGTGAATGTGCGGGTACTGGCGGCGACCAACCGCGATCTCAGGCAGCATATGCTGACAGGAGAATTTCGGGCTGACTTATTTCACCGTTTAAGCGTGTTTCCTCTGCATGTGCCGCCACTGCGCGAACGGGATGACGATATCACGTTGTTGGCTGGTTTTTTCTGCGAGCAAAGTCGCATAAAAATGGGGTTAAAACAGGTTTCGTTAAGCGATGCTGCCCGTGAGTTACTGCGCGGTTACGACTGGCCAGGGAATATTCGCGAACTGGAACACGCACTGTATCGTGCCACTGTGCTGGCGCGTTCTGGCAAACCGGATGGTGAAATCTGGCTTCAGCCTCAGCATTTTCAGTTGGCGGATGCAGAAGTTAAATCTGTGAATACCCGCGTTGTGGCCGCGCTTGTGGTCGATAATTTGCGTGCAGCGACAGATGATTACCAGCGCCAGATCATTATCAGTACGCTGGATGCTAACACAGGCAACTGGGCTGCCTGCGCCCGACAATTACAACTGGATGTTGGTAATTTACACCGTCTGGCAAAACGCCTTGGCGTGAAATAGGGTACTGTTGCTAATCGGGTTGCTGGCTCTCTTAAATTGAGTACGGTACAAGCATCAGAGTTAATCCGCAGTATGCTTAAAGCATACGTTAGTCTAAACTGGTACAGAGCATCACTGAAGCGGATGGAATAAATAAAACGCCGTATCGGTTGAATTATATTGATGATGAAAGAGTTCTACACTGGGAGCCTAGATTTTTCCGTCACCCCGGTTTTAGCACGGCAACCAGCGCATTAGGATCACTAATCTCATTGCTGCTCTGGAAGGTGCAATGGCCATTCAACAAAATGTGTTGCTTGGCTATCGTTTTAAGATTTACGCGCAAGTATTGTCGCGAAGCGCAGTTTGATTCGATTACCCTCGGCGTCGGTTTTATGTAGCTGACCGACGTCTTCATTGTACTTAATGAGTTCCCAATCCTGATAGTAATCACGAAGCTCACCGGCTTTAAACGCAAATGGGAAACCGATGTTGCACGGAAAATCTTCAGTGTCCATCGCCGCCACAATCAGGTTATAGCCACCCGCTTTCGTGCAACGCTGCATATTGGCAATCAGGCCTGGAATTGTGTCGCGCTCAAGGAACATCATCACCACGGTTGAGAGGATAAAATCGTACTCCACTTCAAAGGTCAGTTCGTTAAGATTAACGATATCAGGGCTTTGTTGAATAAATCGGATTTAGATAAAAGCTCCCCTCGTCGCTGACTTTCTCAGGCAATCCGTACGCTTTCTGGCATGCCTGCACGCGTCATTTTGTTTAATGCGCGGATCATGGCCATAGCCTCCCCAACCTGCGCATCATAATCCCGCAACGTAAGATGCCCACCAAACAGCTGTTTGACACGGTACATTGCCGTTTCAGCCACCGAACGTCGGTTGTAAGCCGTGTGCCATTTCCAGTACGCATTGCTTCCCGTGAGCCGTTGCCGGGCAACCGCCTGATTTCTGTCGGCATACTCAGCCGACCAGTAACCCGCTCGGGTTCGCGGCGGGATAAGTGTTTTGATTTTCTTACGCCGCAGTTCGTCGTGGCACCGTCTGGTGTCATAAGCTCCGTCGGCTGAAGCGACCCTGATTTTCCGGTGTGTCTGGTGGATAAGTCCCGGGAATGCTTCTGCATCAGTC
>NZ_JYDF01000145.1:0-3896 GCF_003263525.1 Rahnella sp. NRRL B-41462
CTTCGGGTGGTTTTTTTATTTCTGCCTTTCATAAAAGTCGGACTCAAGATGCGCAATCTCTGCCTGTTCTTCTGTGGTGTGGCGGAATCAAACGCTGTAAGGACCGTCCTCCGTATCATGCACTGATGCGAGGCCCATTGCTGATGTACACACATCATCTGGGTCAAACCTTCTGGGCCTTGAAACAGGCAGCACAAAGAAGACTTGAGGTCGTACTTCTCAGCCACTGAGCGGATCCCCTTCGCTGAGCATTACAGCGGACTGTATTGAGGAAAACCATCCAACTATTCCCTTGAGTGTCAGAAGCAACGCAAAGCATCCGTGCTGAAAGCCAGCAGAGATGATGAGAGACATCGTCAACGCCAGCTGTAGACCGGGTGATGTATTTGCTGATTTTCCCATGAGATCCGGTTCCTAGATAGGAGAAGCTATCAAGTTGGGCCGTTTCGCGATCGGTGTGGAACTTGAAGAAGACTGATGCTGTATGAACAATTTGGAGATCTGAAATTCAAATACAGGAACAGGAACAGGAACAGGAACAGGGAGTCTTGGTGCAGAGGGTATTATGTTGATACGGTGTGGAAAAATACATCGAAGATACAGGAATACATAAAGCAGTAAGTGGAGCAGGTTAAACTGGGCGAGCAGTTATCAATACCGTATCCAGGCAGCCCATTTACGGGTAGTAAGTAACGAATTTGGATGCAAATTTCAGATTGCAATGCGCCTGTTAGGGCTCGGCCGGTAACAAAGCCTTACAGGCGCATATGAAAAACCTCCGGCTATGCCGGAGGATATTTATTCATGAATTCTAAATTTAAAATCAAAATGACATGGCTGCGGCCAGCATTAACCCCGCTAAAATCCACGTATTTCTACTTTCATCATCTCTTAAAAATTCGTAGTAAATCCATAGGCACGCTGTTGCTGCTATAACCTCCCAGAAAAATAAAACCCGCATCCAGGAAGCAAATACAGTTGGTGAGAAACTGAGCATGGCTATAGTTGCATACCCAATAAGCAACGCTATCATGGGCTTAGCTATAGTATTCCTTTGAACGGTAGCAATCGCCATTGCATAAAAAACAGAGAAAATTACCAGCAAAGAAAAAAGATATGAAAGGTATCTGCTATAAGAAATCCATCTTTGAGCATTTAGATACTCTTCATTGTAGAAAGCAACACCAAGGTCAGCAAGATGGAAATGCTTAATAAGCATCAATATTAAGTGTATTACTAATACAGAGCTAAAAAATAATGATATTTTGCTTTTTTGAGAAAATTTTCTAATAATAATTAAAGATAAAACGCAGATTATTCCAAAAATGACTCCATCATGCATCACAACGGTCTGATGTATTCTATCAAAGCCAAATGTTAATTTATTTAACAACGGCATTTCTTTGAATCCTGGCAGCCAACGCCATGATTCCTTTTCCGCTCTGATAAAGTTTCCCGGAGAAAGGAAAAGCAAAGCAGAATTTATTAATGAAAAAAGTAAATATATATAACTGAATTTTCTTCTGTACAGTTTATTAATGGCAATTGCGATTATTGTAACTGCAAGCGTGAAGAAAGCTGTTTGCTCATTAAAGCAAGAAATAGATAAGGAGATAACAGCGGCAAATCCCTCTGAAAAATTAACTTTGCCAGTTTTAAGGAAAACTGACATAGAATAAGAAAGCATAGAGACGGGAAGCAAATAATTGTAAAACCCTGTCACCCACCATGCGGCATTCTCATTTATAGAAAATGGAATGAGCATAAAAAGACACAGAAATGCTGTTGTCAGTGCAAGGTTGACCTTGCCAGAGATTATCTTGGACACTGAGGCACACAGAATCAATAGTGAAGCAGGGATTCCAATTTTCCAAACTATATGATAGTTAATAGTACTTACCATTAAAGCATCCAGGGTGAATCTACCACTCCAGCCTTGATATCTTTTTATCATGTAATCGTGCAAAGAGGTATGGTCCAACGCATGAGAGAAAATGAAGTCATCCGCGAAATTCTGCAACTCAACACGCATGCCTATTGCAATTAATAATGTAATTACGAATAGAACCATAGCATTTCTCATTTTATCATTTGCAGACATAATCACCTCTATACAACTCTCCGTCTTTTGCTCGCGAAATCATCACAATCTCTCTTCCCACAGGTTCATTCCATGGTGGTATTCTGATAGAAGAAACCAGGCCAGAGTTATCGAACTCATCACTTGATTTCATCTCTTTAGTTTCTAAATTTCTTCTATATGTTTGTCCATGGAGTCGAAAATATCCTTTACCGTTTAGAGATTTTATATACATGGTGTTTTCAAACTTTCTAACCCCGGCAGGATATGACCACGCAGAAATATAGACGTAATTATTTTTAATGTCGCAAAAATCAACCCCCCAATTATCCAGCTTCCCTTGGGTTTTTGGGATTTCGACGTAAGAGTTGTCATTCCAGGAATGGAACATTAAAGCGACAAAGAGGAAAGAAAAAACTGAAAGAATAACGAACAGTTTATCTATTTTTTTATTCACTATCATTACCTTTTTTCATAATAAATCTTGGTCTTTGCTTCGTTTCTATATATATACGGCCTATATACTCACCCAGAACACCAATACCTATTAGTTGGATTCCACCGAGGAAAAGAATAGAAACCAAGATAGACGGGTATCCGTGTACAGGATTACCAAAGATCACCGTGTCAAAAATCATGTATATGCCATAGGCGAAAGAAAGGCTGGCGACGAAAAGTCCAATATAAGTCCACATGCGCAGTGGAAAAGTTGAGAAAGATGTGATGCCTTCGAGAGCAAGGTTCCACAGTTTCCAACCATTGAATTTTGTCGAACCGGCTACGCGTTCATCTCGGGTATATTCGACCACTGCGGTGCGGCCACCGACCCAAGACAGAACCCCTTTCATGAATAAGTTTCGTTCAGGGAGAGACTTAATGTTTTCTACGACAGCGCGAGACATTAACCTAAAATCGCCAACGTTTTCCTCAATCTTAGGTTTGCTGATCATGTTATGGAGCTTATAAAACCACTCAGCACTTTTACGCTTAAAATGGCTGTCCGACGACCTGTCCGCCCGTTTAGCCAGAACCACATCGGCACCTTCCTGCCACTTCTCAATAAGTCGGGGGATCACGTCAATTGGATCCTGAAGGTCTACATCGATAGGAATGACCACATCACCTGTTGAAGCTTCTAGACCTGCGAACAGAGCGGGTTCTTTACCAAAGTTTCTGGTGAAGGATAGCGCATTAACGAGCAAATCTGATTTTGCCAGCGCGTTAATTAGGCTTTCTGTATTGTCGCTACTCCCGTCATTAATGAAAACAATCTCTACCTCATGCTGAGACAGTTTTTCACGGACTGTCCGATAAAAAATAGCAATAGTGTCCTCTTCGTTGAAGACAGGGACGACAAGAGATATTTTCATTATTCTTCCCTAAATATGATGAATGTCGAGTATAGGAATCCAATTAGGAGGCTTATTGCTGAAAAACCTATCAGGGTTAATATTGGGTTAAGTTCAACCTTGTCACCCAGGTAACCACAGGCAAGAGCAAGCGCCCCCATGAAGCCAACATACAGAAAGTATTTTGTGGTTGTGTGTTCTGCCTGGTAAGTCCACTTGGCGTTAGCAAAGAAACTAAATGTGACAGCGACACAAAATCCCGCAAAGTTACTGATCATCTGCTTATGATCAAATGAGTAGTATACAACTGCAAAAGTTAACCAATGGATTGCGGTATTAAGACCACCAACAAGTGCATACTTAACAAAGATTTTTAACATGAGTATATTCGGATTAAGAACGATTGCAGGATCCTAGCATTTGTTTCATAGAAGGCAAGGAAACGTAAGGGAATGCTAGTTTTTTTT
>NZ_JYDF01000146.1:0-3872 GCF_003263525.1 Rahnella sp. NRRL B-41462
CTTAAGTGACCGGCATTACGCCGAAGCGTGCCTTTTTTGATCGTCGGGTGAGATGTAATTACTGATTACGTTCGCGGTCGATGGCGCGATAACCGATGTCTTTGCGGCAGAAACTACCTTCCCAATGAATGTCTTTCGCTAAATCATAAGCGCGTGCCTGGGCTGCTTCCACCGTTTTACCCAATGCCGTCACACATAACACGCGACCGCCATTAGTGACCACACGTTCATCCTGCAAACGGGTCCCGGCGTGGAAGACTTTACCATCCGGCACTTCTTCCAGCGGCAGGCCATGAATAACGTCTCCGGTTTTATAATCAGCAGGGTAGCCACCGGCTGCGAGCACGACACCCAGAGACGGTCGCGGATCCCACTCAGATGTTTTATCACCCAGACGACCTTCAGCACCGGCCAGGCATAAATCCACAAGATCAGAACGCAGACGTAACATGATCGGCTGAGTTTCCGGATCGCCGAAACGGCAGTTGAACTCGATCACTTTCGGCTGGCCGTCGGCTGAAATCATCAGACCGGCATACAGGAAACCGGTATAAGTGTTATTTTCCGCCGCCATACCGCGAACAGTCGGCCAGATGACCTGATCCATCACGCGTTGATGGATTTCATCGGTTACGACCGGCGCCGGAGAATAGGCTCCCATGCCGCCCGTGTTCGGACCGCTGTCGCCGTCACCCACGCGTTTGTGATCCTGACTGGTCGCCATCGGTAACACATTGCTGCCGTCGACCATGACGATGAAACTGGCTTCTTCGCCATCGAGGAATTCCTCGATAACAATGCGATGACCTGCATCACCGAAAGCATTTCCCGCCAGCATGTCGTGAACGGCGTCTTCCGCTTCTTTCAACGTCATCGCAACAATGACGCCTTTACCTGCTGCCAGACCATCGGCTTTGATGACAATCGGTGCCCCCTTGCTACGCAGATAAGTCAGGGCGGGTTCGATTTCGGTGAAGTTCTGATAATCGGCACTTGGGATGTTATGACGAGCCAGAAAATCCTTAGTGAAGGCTTTAGAACCTTCCAGTTGCGCGGCTTCCTGCGTCGGGCCAAAGATTTTCAGACCGGCTGCGCGGAAAGCATCAACTACGCCAATTACCAGTGGCGCTTCAGGGCCAACAATGGTCAGGCCGATGTCATGACTTTTAGCGAAAGCCAGCAAACCGGCGATGTCAGTGGCGGCGATGTCCACGTTTTCCAGCAACGGCTCCAGCGCGGTACCTGCATTGCCAGGCGCAACAAAGACTTTATCAGCCAAAGGTGACTGCGATGCCTTCCATGCCAGTGCATGTTCACGCCCGCCGTTACCGATAATTAAAATATTCATTCGAAGACTCCGGTGAGCGGGCGCAACGCACCCGCTAAAAGAAAATTAATGACGGAAGTGGCGCATGTCGGTGAACAGCATAGCAATGCCGTGTTCGTTTGCCGCGGCGATCACTTCATCGTCACGGATAGAACCGCCTGGCTGGATAACACAGGTAATACCTACCGCTGCCGCAGCGTCGATACCGTCGCGGAACGGGAAGAAGGCATCAGAAGCCATTACGGAACCGGCTACTTCCAGGCCTTCGTCAGCGGCTTTAATACCGGCAATTTTAGCGGAGTAAACGCGGCTCATCTGGCCTGCGCCGATACCGATGGTCATTTTGTCTCGTGCATACACAATGGCGTTGGATTTGACGAATTTTGCGACTTTCCAGCAGAACAGGGCATCTGTCAGTTCCTGCTCTGTCGGCTGGCGCTCGGATACCACACGCAGATCAGCGGTATCAACCATACCCAAATCGCGATCCTGAACCAGCAGGCCGCCGTTAACACGTTTGAAGTCGAGCGCTTTCTGGCGACCTTCCCATTGTCCGCAGGTCAGTACACGAACGTTTTGTTTCGCGGCGGTGAGTGTCAGTGCCTCGGCACTTACCGATGGTGCGATGATCACTTCCACAAACTGACGGCTGATGATCGCTTTTGCCGTTTCAGCATCCAGTTCACGGTTGAAGGCGATAATGCCGCCGAAAGCTGAGGTCGGGTCAGTCTGATAGGCGCGTTCATAAGCTGCCAGTATGCTGTCGCCGATAGCAACGCCGCAAGGGTTGGCGTGTTTGACAATGACGCAGGCCGGTTCAGCAAACTCTTTCACACATTCCAGAGCCGCATCGGTATCCGCAATGTTGTTATAGGAAAGTGCTTTGCCCTGCAGCTGGGTAGAAGTGGCAACCGAAGCTTCGCTGACGTTCTCTTCTATATAGAAGGCAGCGTTCTGATGGCTGTTCTCGCCATAACGCATATCTTGTTTCTTTATATAGCTGAGATTCAGTGTGCGCGGGAACTGGCCGGAAGCCGATTCAGTATCACCGTGGTAAGCCGGAACCATCGTGCCAAAGTAGTTAGCAATCATGCCGTCGTAAGAGGCGGTGTGTTCAAAGGCTTTAATCGCCAGGTTGAAACGAGTCGCCAGCGTCAGCGAGCTGTTGTTGGCATCCATCTCTTCAATAATAGAAGCGTAATCGCTGCTCTTTACTACGATCGCCACATCTTTATGGTTCTTCGCTGCCGAGCGAACCATGGTAGGGCCGCCGATATCAATGTTTTCTACCGCATCTTCCAGTGAACAATCTGGACGTGCGACGGTTTGTGCGAACGGATAAAGGTTAACGACCACCATGTCGATTGGCGCAATGGAATGTTGTGCCATGATTTCATCATCTTTCCCGCGACGACCGAGGATGCCACCGTGAACTTTCGGGTGCAGGGTTTTGACGCGTCCATCCATCATTTCCGGGAAGCCGGTGTAGTCAGAGACTTCAGTGACTGGCAGGCCGGCTTTCGCCAACAGGCTGGCGGTGCCGCCAGTGGAAAGTAATTCAACGCCACGCGAAGACAGAGCCTGGGCGAATTCTACGATACCGGCTTTGTCAGAAACACTGAGCAGGGCACGGCGGATTGGACGAGATTGTTGCATGGTGGTTATATCCTTGGCTTTGGAGTCGCAGTAAAGAGCGTTATCTGAATTCAATGACGTTTTTCTTCTCTTTATATAGAGCAATTTGCAGAAAACGCGGGATTGAGCTTGGATAACTTCCCTTCGGCGACTGACTTTTCATTTATTACCCCTAAAGGGCAGTGAAAACTGACGCGCGAAATTGTAGCGAAAACGATTGCGCGACGCTCGCAAAATTTGAGATTCCTGCGCCTCTGTGGATAAATCTGTGCAAAACACGGTATAAGCAGTGGGTTTGCTGTGTAATGCAGCAAACGGTGTTTTTTCTTAAAATTAGCCCTTGCGGCCTGCTGAGAACTCCCTATAATGCCGCTCCATCGACAGGGAACAACGTGAACAACATCACGAAGTGACCGGGTCGGAAAGATTAAAAACAGCGGCAACCGGATAAAATAAACGGTTGACACTGAATGAGGAAAGCGTAATATACGCCACCTCGAGTTAGCAAGCGAAAGCGCGTAACTCACTGCTCTTTAACAATTTATCAGACAATCTGTGTGGGCACTCACAAGACGATATCAGCCACCTCGGTGGCAAAAAATATCAAGTCTTAGAGTGACCAAGCAGTAATTCATTTAGTTGAATTATTACGAAGTAATCTCTGAGCACCGCTTCACTTGTTGAAGCAAATCGAACTTTTAATTGAAGAGTTTGATCATGGCTCAGATTGAACGCTGGCGGCAGGCCTAACACATGCAAGTCGAGCGGCAGCGGAAAGTAGCTTGCTACTTTGCCGGCGAGCGGCGGACGGGTGAGTAATGTCTGGGAAACTGCCTGATGGAGGGGGATAACTACTGGAAACGGTAGCTAATACCGCATGACCTCGAAAGAGCAAAGTGGGGGATCTTCG
>NZ_JYDF01000147.1:0-42709 GCF_003263525.1 Rahnella sp. NRRL B-41462
TCAGCCACTCAGACACCTCACCGTGTTCGTTACAGCGCGCACGTTGCAACGGGGCGCTACTATAGGGAGACCGCCGCGAAGGGTCAAGAAAATTTTCAGCGTTTTGTGTCAGGCGCTCAGAGTCTGTTCGCCGGGAGAATGCCGTGGCTGGCGGATTTTGAAAGCGCCCAAAAACAAAAAAGGCTCTGATTTTCATCAGAACCTTTTTTGTTTAATGTGGTGGAGAGAGAGGGGTTCGAACCCTCGATACGATTGCTCATATACACACTTTCCAGGCGTGCTCCTTCAGCCACTCAGACACCTCTCCAGTCGTCGGCTGCACCGCAGTGCTGCTGACCGGCGCTAATGTAGGGAAAAGTCGCCTCACCGTCAACACTCTTTTGCAGGTTCCATGCCGTTTAGACAAACTTAGAGCAATCTGATGATTTAAAGAGCAAAAAATGCGTTAAGGATGAACAGCCGGTATCTGGTTGCAGGGCGTGATTAAAATTGCTTATCAGAATGCATAAATAAGTAGAATTTTTGCATGAAAGCACAATTATCCCGCAAACACTTTTTGTTACGGCTAAATAGCAAGATATGTTGTGGTAATCATTCAGGGTAGCGGTATAACAATGCACTCTGAAAAAATGCTTCGCATAAGAACTGTACAAGTCATCCTTTGAAGCAGGGTTATTTATCACATAAGGGCAGGGGTTATTCTTGAGTCAGTCAAATAACGCGACCGCGTCGCAACACCGGACGGCAATTCCTGCCGGAGCGGGCACATTATTCTTCGTTCAGACATTCGCAACGCTCGGCTTTGCGGTGCTGTATTCCACGCTGGTCCTGTACGCCACCAAAAAACTCGGTTTCAGTGAAGATAACGCCAACGCCATCATGGGCGTGTTCGGCGCATTCAACTACGGGCTGCATATGTTCGGCGGCTACCTTGGCGGGCGTTATCTCAGCAACCGTAATCTGTTCGTGCTCGGCATGGTGTTGCAGGTCTTTGGCTGTGCGCTGATTGCGCTGGAAGGTGTGACCGGGTTGTACTGGGGATTAGCCATGTTCCTGACCGGCAGCGGACTGAATGTGACCTGTCTGAATATGATGCTGACCCAGCGTTTTGCACCGGACGATGACCGCCGTGAATCGGCCTTCCTGTGGAATTATGCCGGGATGAATCTGGGCTTCTTTATAGGCTTTGCGGTCGCCGGTTATTTCCAGCTCAGTGAAAACTACCGCGCGCTGTTCCTGTTCGCCACGTTAGGGAATGTCGCGGCGATTGTGGTGACACTTTCCCGCTGGTCGATTCTGGCCGATATCAGCACGCCGCTGAAAGAGGCCAGCCGCAGCCAGTTACTGCGCCGGATGGCGGTCGGTATTGCCATCCTGATTGTACTGGTGCCGGTTATCCGCATGTTGCTGACCCACGCAGAATTCAGCAGTTATTTTGTGGTCGCGCTGGGCATTGTGATTTTCGCATTAATGGCGCTGGTCACTTTTCGCCATCGCGATGCGGATGAACGCCGCCGCATGAAGGCGTATCTGCTGCTGGCGCTGGGTTCGTTAGTTTTCTGGACACTGTATCAGCTGGCACCCATGGGGCTGATGCTGTTCTCTGAAAACAACATCAACCTGAATGTATATGGTATCCGCGTGGCACCGCAGTGGATCCAGAACATTAATACCGTGGTTATCGTGATCGGGGGGCCGCTGATGGCACTGTGGTTCAACCGCCTGCGTCAGCGCGGCTGGAACATCGATATTCCGGCGCAGTTCTCCGCATCCCTGTTCTGTATGGGGCTGGGCATGCTGGTGCTGCCGTTGGGTATTCATCTGGCGGGCGGCGACGGCCTGGTGGCGTTTAAATGGATTGCCCTCAGCTATCTGCTGCAAAGCATCGGCGAACTGCTGATTTCACCGATCGGTTACGCGATGATCGGTAAGCTGGCACCGCCGCGTTATCAGGGTGTGATGATGGGCTGCTGGATGATGGTCACCGGCGTGGCGTCGGTGCTGGCCAGTTACATTTCCGGGCTGATGCCGCAGAACGCGGGCAGTACGCCAGCGCTGACCAATCCGGGCTACAGTCAGGTGTTTAATGCGCTGGGCTGGGGTTCCGTTATCACGGGTGTGGTGCTGCTGGTGCTTATCCCGCTGCTGCGCCGGATGATCCACCGTGAGCCGGTTGCCGCCTGATTTATTCGCAGTCTCCGTCACTCACTTCACAAGCCCCGAATTCCGGGGCTTGTTCTTTTTTACGCCACAGGGTTGCATCCCGATGATATTCAGGGAAATCTATCTGTTCACAGGAGGCTTCCCCGATGAACATTATTTTTTACCACCCTACATCTGATGCAAAACCCTGGATTGACGGAATAACAAAAAGATTACCGCAGGCCAACGTGCGTGCGTGGAAGGCGAATGATCAGGACCCGGCAGATTACGCGCTGGTCTGGCGGCCACCGCATGCCATGCTCGCGCCGCGCACGATGCTGAAAGGTATTTTCGCGCTGGGGGCGGGAGTGGATGCCATCCTGACACAGGAACAGCGTCAGCCGGGCACATTGCCCGCCGGCGTACCGTTGCTGCGCCTGGAAGATACCGGCATGGCGTTGCAGATGCAGGAATATGCGCTGGCGACGGTATTACGTTATTTCCGCCGGATGGATGAATATCAGCTCTTCCAGCAACAAAAACAATGGCGCCCGCTTGTTCCGCATTCACGCAGTGAATTCATTATCGGTATTCTTGGTGCCGGTGTGCTCGGCAGCAGCGTGGCGAAAGCACTGGTGGATATGCAATTCACCGTGCGTAGCTGGAGCCGCAGCGCCAAGTCGCAGGAAGGCGTAGAGAGTTTCTATGGTGACGATCGGTTGGCAGCGTTTGCCAGCGGCTGCAAAGTGCTGATCAATCTGTTACCCAACACGCCGCATACCGCCGGTGTTCTCAATCATAAACTGTTCACAAATCTTTCGCATAATGCGTACCTGATTAACCTTGGTCGTGGCGGACATCTGGTGGAAGGCGATTTGCTGCGTGCGCTCGACAGCGGGCAGATTGCCGCTGCCACGCTCGACGTTTTCGTTGAAGAACCGTTGCCGGGCATGCACCCGTTCTGGTCGCATCCGCGGGTCAGCATCACGCCACACGTCGGTGCGGATACGTTGCCGGAGCAGGCGATGGACAGCATCGTGAGTAACATTCTGGCGATAGAGGCAGGGCGCGAGCCGACGGGACGTGTCGATCCCGGCCGGGGTTACTGATATTCATCTGCTAACATTATAAATGCTGCGGTTATGTTGCCGCAGCGGAATACTTTCAAGGAGAGTACATGCCTTACCCGGTTGATTTACATATGCATACCGTTGCCAGCACCCACGCCTACAGCACGTTACATGATTACATTGATGAAGCCGCCGAAAAGGGCATTAAGCTGTTTGCCATCACTGATCATGGTCCTGATATGGCTGATGCGCCGCACTACTGGCATTTTATGAATATGCGGGTCTGGCCGCGTCTGGTGAATGGCATCGGTATCCTGCGTGGCATCGAGTCGAATATTAAAAACATTCATGGTGATATCGACTGTACCGGCCCGATGCTCAAAGAAATCGACGTGATTATTGCCGGTTTCCATGAGCCGGTGATGCAGCCCGTCGATAAAGAAACCCATACCGCTGCGATGATTGCAGCGATGGCGGGGGGTGAAGTGCATATTATTTCGCACCCGGGCAACCCGAAATACCCGATTGATATTCCTGCTGTGGCGGCGGCTGCCGCGAAATATAACGTCGCGCTGGAGCTGAATAACTCATCGTTTATTCATTCACGTGCGGGCAGCGAGCCAAATTGCCGTGCGATTGCGCTGGCAGTAAAAGAAGCCGGTGGCTGGCTGGCGCTGGGGTCAGATTCGCACATCGCTTATTCACTCGGGGGCTTTGAACATTGCGAACGTATCCTGCGTGAAATTGATTTTCCGCAAGACCGTATTCTTAATGTCAGCCCGCGTCGTTTCCTCGATTTTCTCGAGGCCCGGGGTCGCGCGCCCATTGCTGAATTAAGCGAACTGTGACATTGTCGCGACCAAATTGCGGGGGATTAACCCTTTTCATTGTCTGAGCAGGTTACTGTTATGAATGAATTTTCGATTGTCTGCCGCGTGCTGGGCACGTTGTTTTACCGTCAGCCGCAGGATCCGTTGCTGGTTCCGTTGTTTGGTCTGATTCAGGACGGAAAGCTGCGTGAACACTGGCCGCTGGAGCAAGATGCATTGCTGATCCGCTTGCAGGAAAGTGCCAATCCGCAAGCGCTGGCCGCTGAATTTAACCGTCTGTTTGTCGGTTCAGAATGTGCGGTATCGCCGTTCCGCAGTGATTACGTTGACGGCGCAAATGAAATGGATGTGCGCACATTCCTGCAACAGCGCGGTATGCCGCTGGGCGAAACGCCTGCTGATCATTTCGGTGCCATGTTACTGGCCGCCTCCTGGCTGGAAGATCAGTCGCAGGAAGATGAAGTCAGCGCGCAAATTACGCTGTTTGATGACTACCTGTTCCCGTGGTGCGGTAAATTCCTCGGTAAAGTGGAAGCCCATGCAACCAGCGGTTTCTACCGCACGCTGTCTGAAATCAGCCGCGAAGCCTTGCAGGCGATGCGCGACGAACTCGAAGAGCAACTGCCGCCGGATCTGGATGACGCGGAAGAAGACGACCAGTAATCCTGAACACAGCATGTAAAAAGCCCGGCGGTGAGTCATCACGCCGGGCTTTCTTATTATCGGTTTACTCAGACTAATCAGTAAAAGGTATCACCAACTGACCCGGTTTCACTTCAATTCCTTTCGCCAGTTTCTTCGCCATCGCTTCACCTTTGCTGTGATCGCCATTGAGCACATAAGCCGGACGCTGGTTGAAATAGGTGTTCAGCGAATTGTTCAGATAAGGCATCAGGCCTTTCATCACGTTGTCCATTTTCTCAGGCTTGATGGTGTAATCCACCACCTGCATATCCCGCAGGAAAATGGCGCCTTTCTCGCGATCATAAGTTGGATGCGCTTTCAGGGTCAGGCGCATATCGGCTTTCTGCGGGCCGAACAGTGAGGATACATCGACATGGGCGTCGCCGGTCAGCGTCACGATACCGGGTTCAGCCCGGCCAATCTGGCTGCTGAGATTGGTCAGCACCAGTTTGGCATCCACCAGTCCCGGAACGCCCAACTGTTTTTCAAAGTTGTTGTTCTTTTGCAGGTAATCATTCACCTGCTGCTCACTGATGGTGTACTGCGTCAGTTGATTACAGCCTGCCAGTAAGCTTGCACACATCAGTACTGCGGCACCCAGAAATCGCTTTGTCATTCTTCCCTCATTACGTAAAAACTATTTCGTCAGCATGACCGTAAAGCATCATGGCTCCAATCAGACAACGCTGATTAGCCTAAGTGCTGAAGGGAGGGAATAAAAGGGAAAATTGCCGGAAGCGGACTTCCGGCAAAAAGTATAACGGGCTTAGCTTGCGAGACGGGAGAGAAGATTTACCTGAGTCTGTTTCGCCATATTATCGCGGTAGGCCTGAACCCGTGAAGGCCAGTCGATGCCTTGCACAATCGACAGCGAACGCAGCAACGGCCAGAGATTAATGTCATCTTCGGAAAGCTCGCCGTTCACCGCATTCGGCTCGACGATCAGTTTGTCGAGTGCGCGCAAATCCTGACTGATTTTCTTCACCAGACCTTCGGAATGTTGCAGATGCTCCTGAAAACTGCCGCTGGCAGCCTGCTTTTTATCGGCGAAGTATTTACGGGCTTCCGGCGTGGAGAATTCTTCCAGTGGTGCGGTGGCAAAACGCGGCAACAACAGACGTCCGGTATATTCAGAAACCTGACGCAACCACGCGGCAACAGACGCGTTCAGCGGGCCGGTCAGCAGCGGTTTACCGTCACTTTTGTCGATGTAATGCACGATATCCATACTTTCCGGCATGAAGCCGCCATCCTCTTTTTGCAGGACAGGCACCATCTTTTTACCCACCATTGAAATGGGTGTTTTTTCATCGTCGTTGAGCAGCACCTTGATCTCAACCGGGATGTTCTTCAAACCGAAAATCATGCGGGCTTTCACGCAGAAAGGGCAATGTTCGTAAACGTAAAGTCTCATAGTACGTAGCTCCTGTTATCGCCGGCGGTGACCTGTAGGGTGCATGAAAACTGCCGGATGTAGGTTCGGATTTTGTCTAACGCTATGATTCAGTATGGGTATAGATGGATGTGAGATCAAACCGCATTCTCTGGAACGCGGTTTCCATCAGGGTACTGCATAAGAAATTACGGAAGATCAACTGCCGCTGAGCATGGCCGGTTCGATGCGGCGCAGGTTGAACTGCCAGTACAAACCGGTGAGGGTGATGAAGCCAACGACGCCGAGTAATAACCACGGCAATTCAGGCAGTTCGAGCGCACGGCCGGTGTCGTACATCCAGCCGCCACCGGTATAACCGATGACGCCGCCCAGAGCCAGTCCCAGACGGCTGAAGCCCATGTAGCTGCCGCGTGCGCGGGCGTCGGCCAGAGATGCACCCAGGGTTTCACGCGCCGGTTCGGCGATGATCGAACCAATGTAGAAAAAGCCAATCAGCAATAATAACGGATTGATTGAGGTAACCAGCCCGACCGGCAGCAGGCTCAATGTCATGATCAGCAGACCGAACATCAGGCGCTGTTCAAGACGGAAACGTTTTTCGCTCCAGCGGGCAATCGGATACAACAGCGTCAGCGACAGTACGGCTTCAATGGCGTACATCCATTTCACCGCCGACGGGCTGCCCGCGACATCATTGACCGCAATCGGCAACATCAGCATCACCTGCACGGTCAGCATGTAATAGCCAGTCAGCGTCAGCACGTAGGCCAGAAAACGACGGTCGCGCAGCACGCGCATCATGCCTTCGCGCATAGGGGTGCGCAGGGTGGAAATGCGGTAAGCCGGTAACAGCCAGGCGTTGCAGGCCGCGGCCAGACAAAAGATTGCGGCTCCGGTCCAGCACACGTAATGGAAATCATATTGCAGCAGCCAGCTACCGATCAGTGCGCCAATGACGGCACCCGCGCTGTCCTGCATCATCATCAGGGAGAAGAAGCGGCTGCGCTCGTGCGGACGGGTCAGTTTTATGACCAGCGCGGTACGCGGCGGATCAAACAACGTGCCGCCAAGACCGGAGAGAATACACGAACAGACCAGGATCCACGGTTGATCGGCCATCGCCATCGTGGCAAAGCCCGCCGCGCGCAATAACATGCCGGTGATAATCATGGGTTTCGCCCCAAACCGGTCAGCAATCGCCCCGCCAAAAATGCCCAGTCCCTGTTGCGTAAGCTGACGAACGCCGAGTGCCAGGCCGACGGCCATTGCCGCCCAGCCAAGCTGATCGACAAATCGGATCGAGATCAACGGAAAAACCACGAAAAAGCCTAAAATAACCAGCGCGTTGTCTAATAACAGAAAATACTTACCCAAGCTCCGAGCTTGTGATACCAGAGACATGCTTCACCATGAGCGATTATATGTATCCTGTCCGGCAGATACAGAAAGGAGAAAAGACCGTTCCAGTCTGAACCGGAAACAGGCATTTAGATAGGGCGCTATTGATAATATTTTTTTATCGTCAAGCCGCGCTCTGACTGGCAGAATTAGCGGTGATCTGTCGTTTCCTATAAATTCTATTTATCGACCCATGCGGGATGTGGAGGGAAGGGATGTTTGGCTACAAATCTGCCGTGCCAAAGGTGCGGCTTACCACTGATCGGATGGTCCTGCGCCTGGTTCATGACCGTGATGCGCACCGGCTGGCTGAATACTACGCTGAGAACCGCGCGTTTCTGAAACCGTGGGAGCCGGTCAGGGATGAAAGCCATTGTTATCCCTCAGGATGGCAGGCGCGTCTGGGGCTGATTACCGAGATGCAAAAACAAGGCAGTGCGTATTACTTCATCCTGCTCGACCCCGATGAAAATCGCGTGATGGGCGTGGCGAATTTCAGCAATGTGCTGCGCGGTTCTTTCCATGCCTGTTTCCTCGGGTATTCGCTCGGCCAGGAATGGCAGGGTAAAGGTCTGATGCAGGAAGCGTTGCAGACGCTTATCCGCTATATGCAACGCCAGCAAAAAATGCACCGCATCATGGCCAATTACATGCCGCACAATAAACGCAGCGGCCAGCTTCTCGAACGTCTCGGCTTTGAACGCGAAGGTTACGCCAAAGATTACCTGCTGATTGACGGCAAATGGCAGGATCACGTGCTGACGGCATTAACCTGGCAAGAATGGACACCCCCGTCCCGATAAGGAGAGCAACATGAAACACGAACTCAGCGCCCGGGAGGCCCGTGTTGTGGGCTGTTTACTGGAAAAACAACTCACCACGCCAGAACAGTATCCGATGACCCTTAACGGCCTGACCACGGCCTGCAATCAGAAGACGAACCGCGAGCCGGTGATGGAACTGAGCGAAAGTGACGTTCAGCAAACGCTGGATTTGCTGCTGCGCAAACACATTATCCGCACCCTGAGCGGCTCACGTACCATGAAGTATGAGCACCGTTTCTGTAATTCTGAATTCGGCAATCTCAAATTTTCCCCGCAGGAAGTGGCTGTAGTGACCACGCTGTTGTTGCGCGGCGCACAAACGCCGGGCGAGTTGCGTACCCGCACTAACCGTCTGCATGATTTCTCGGACGTTGCCGAAGTTGAACAAACGCTGACTGAACTGACAAACCGCGAAGACGGCCCGTTCTGCGTGCGTCTGGCCCGAGAACCCGGGAAACGTGAAAGCCGCTATATGCATCTTTTCAGCGGCGAAGTCAGCAATGTGGCCAGTACCCATGAAGAACCGCTGTTCAGCGCCGGGGCACAAAGCGCTGATCTGACTCTGACCGCGCGCGTGGAAACACTGGAAGCTGAAGTGGCGGAGCTGAAACAGCGTCTGGAAAATTTGTTGCAACATCTGGCTGATTAACAGGAGCGGGTTGTGAGTAAATTACGTATTGGTGTTATCGGGCTGGGTGGGATTGCGCAAAAAGCCTATCTGCCGGTACTGAGTCACGCTGAAAACTGGACGCTGGTCGGTGGTTTTTCCCCCAATCAGCAAAAGGCGCAGGCCATTTGCGACAGTTATCGTATGGCGTGTTTTTCCCGCATGGATGAACTGGCGGGCCAGTGCGACGCGGTTTTTGTGCACAGCAGCACCGCCAGCCATTTCGATGTGGTTGGACAACTGCTGGCGCAGGGCGTGCATGTGTATGTCGATAAACCGCTGGCCGCTGAACTTGAGCAGGCTGAGCAGTTGGTTGAACAGGCGCGCAAGGCAGGCAAAACGCTGATGGTCGGCTTCAACCGTCGCTTTGCACCGTTGTATCGTCAGCTCAAAGATAACATGCAGAGCGCCGCATCTTTGCGCATGGACAAACACCGGACCGATAGCGTGGGGCCAAACGATCTGCGATTCACCTTGCTGGACGATTATCTGCACGTGGTCGATACCGCGCTGTGGCTGGCAGGCGGTAATGCCAGTCTGGAAAGCGGTCTGATTCAGATTAACGAAGCGAATCAGATGTTGTACGGCGAACATCATTTCCTCTGTGGCGAAACGCTGGTGACGACATCGATGCACCGCCGGGCAGGGACTTTCCGCGAGAGCGTGCAGGCGGTGACTGAAGGCGCGGTGTATCAGCTGGACAATATGCAAATCTGGCGCGAGGAACAGCAGGATATTCTCACACAACTGCCGGTACCGGGCTGGCAAAGTACCCTGACACAGCGCGGATTTGTCGGTGCCATTGAACACTTTGTGGCCTGCGTGAGTAATCAGACGGCGCCGGAAACCAGCGGCGAGCAGGCGATTTATGCGCAGGCAATGATCGAGAAGATTCTGAATTCTTAACAAAAAAGCCGCGCGGGATGGCGTGGTTAACACTCTATAACAACATAAAACAACTGCCGGTGGCTATTGTATTGCGGATGCGTAGACTAAGCGCATCTTTGAGCCATGCGGCTTCATCTCTCACGCTGCTGATGCAGGCGTGATGGTTTAACTATTTGATATACATGTAAACCGGTAAACAAGAAAAGTGACATGAATCTACTTAAATCTCTGGCAGCCGTCAGTTCCATGACGATGTTTTCACGTGTATTAGGTTTTGCCCGCGATGCCATTGTGGCACGTGTATTTGGCGCCGGAATGGTCACCGACGCCTTTTTTGTGGCGTTCAAACTGCCCAATTTGTTGCGCCGTATTTTTGCCGAAGGCGCATTTTCACAGGCGTTCGTGCCAATTCTTGCCGAGTACAAAACTCAGCAGGGCGAAGAAGCTACGCGCACCTTTATTGCGTATGTCTCCGGGTTGCTGACGCTGGTTCTGGCGATTGTCACCGTGCTGGGCATGCTCGCGGCGCCGTGGGTGATTTATATCACTGCGCCGGGTTTTGTGGATTCACCGGACAAATTTGCGCTCACCAGTTCTCTGCTGCGGATCACCTTCCCGTATATCCTGCTTATTTCTCTGGCCTCGCTGGTCGGAGCGATACTCAACACCTGGAACCGCTTCTCGATACCGGCGTTTGCGCCGACCTTCCTGAACGTCAGCATGATCGGTTTTGCGTTATTTGCCGCGCCGTATTTTCACCCGCCGGTGCTGGCGCTGGCCTGGGCCGTGGTGGCCGGTGGCTTGCTGCAACTCGGTTATCAGCTGCCACACCTGAAGAAAATCGGCATGCTGGTGCTGCCGCGCCTGAACCTGAAAGATGCCGGTGTATGGCGCGTAATGCGCCAGATGGGACCGGCGATTTTGGGTGTTTCCGTCAGCCAGATTTCACTGATCATCAACACGATTTTTGCCTCGTTTCTGGTCTCCGGCTCAGTTTCATGGATGTATTACGCTGACCGCCTGATGGAGTTTCCTTCCGGTGTGCTGGGCGTGGCGCTGGGCACGATTTTGCTGCCTTCGCTGGCGCGAAGCTTTTCCAGCGGAAATCACGGTGAATACAATCGCCTGATGGACTGGGGCTTGCGTCTGTGTTTCCTGCTGGCGTTGCCAAGTTCCGTCGCCCTGGGGATTCTGGCCAAACCGCTTACGGTGGCATTATTCCAGTACGGCAAGTTCAGCGCGTTTGATGCTTCGATGACGCAACGTGCACTGGTGGCCTATTCCGTCGGGCTGATGGGGCTGATCGTGGTGAAAGTGCTGGCTCCGGGCTTTTATTCACGTCAGAACATCAAAACGCCGGTGAAAATCGCCATCATTACCTTGCTGATGACGCAGGTGATGAACCTGGCCTTTATCGGCCCACTCAAACACGCGGGGCTTTCCCTGTCGATTGGTCTGGCCGCCTGTCTGAATGCTTCGCTGCTTTACTGGCAACTGCGTAAGCAGGATATCTTCCAGCCTTTGCCGGGCTGGAGAGTGTTCCTGATTAAGCTGATTGTCGCGGTGGTTGCCATGTCAGCAGCATTGCTCGGCATGATGTGGCTGATGCCTGCATGGGATGTGGGGGGAATGGCGTATCGTCTGGCGCGTCTGGCGGCAGTGGTTGCTGTCGGCGTAGTCGCTTACTTTGCCGTGCTTGGCCTGCTGGGCTTCAGGGTGAAAGAATTTGCCCGTAAGCTGGACTGACGCAGATTACAGAAACACAAAAGGGCGCATGAGCGCCCTTTTTTAATATCCACAACCGTGCGTTACATGCGTTCTACGGTTTCGATACCCAGCGTATCCAGACCGGTTTTCAGCGTGCGTTGTGTCAGCAGTGCCAGTTTCAGGCGGCTGTTACGGCTGGTTTCATCTTCTGCATTAAGGATCGGGCAATGCTCGTAGAAGCTGGAGAACAGGCCAGCCACGTCGTACAGATACGCACACATGGTGTGTGGCGTGCCTTCGCGGGCGACAACGGTCAGTACTTCTTCGAACTGCAACAGACGGGTCGCCAGCGCAGCTTCACGTTCCTCGCTCAGTACAACCGGTTGAGTCAGACTGTTCACGTCGATATCTGCACGTTTAAAGATAGAGGCTACGCGGGTATAGGCGTATTGCATATACGGCGCGGTGTTACCTTCAAACGCCAGCATGTTGTCCCAGTCGAAGATGTAATCGGTAGTACGGCTTTTTGACAGATCAGCATACTTGATTGCGCCGATACCCACCGCGTTAACCAGTTTTTCCAGCTCCCCGGCGTCTTTCATTTCCGGATTCTTTTCGGTGATCAGCTTACGTGCGCGATCAATCGCTTCATCCAGCAGATCAGACAGTTTCACTGTGCCACCTGAGCGGGTTTTGAACGGCTTACCGTCTTTGCCCAGCATCATGCCGAACATATGGTGTTCCAGCGCCACAGAATCCGGCACGTAACCGGCTTTACGCGCTATGGTCCATGCCTGCATCAGGTGCTGGTGCTGACGGGAGTCGATATAATACAGCACGCGGTCGGCCCCGAGTGTTTCGTAGCGGTATTTCGCGCAGGCGATATCGGTGGTGGTGTACAGGTAGCCGCCATCTTTTTTACGGATGATGACGCCCATCGGATCGCCTTCTTTATTTTTGTATTCATCAAGATAGACAACAACTGCGCCTTCGCTGTCGACGGCCAGACCTTTGGCCTGCAGGTCGGAAACGATGCCCGGCAGCATGCTGTTGTACAGGCTTTCACCCATCACATCGTCTTCGGTCAGGGTGACGTTCAGACGATTGTAGGTTAGCTGGTTTTGCTTCATGGTCACGTCAACCAGCTTGCGCCACATCTGCAGGCAGTATTCATCGCCGCCTTGCAGTTTCACCACGTAGCCACGCGCCCGCTCGGCGAAGGCTTCGTCTTCGTCGTAGTTTTTCTTCGCCGCGCGGTAGAATTCTTCCAGATCAGCCAGATTCATGTCACCGGCGTTTTCGTTCTGTACTTTTTCCAGATAGGCAATCAGCATGCCGAACTGTGTACCCCAGTCGCCAACGTGGTTAGCGCGGATCACTTTATGGCCGAGGAATTCATTGGTGCGCACAGCCGCGTCGCCGATAATGGTGGAGCGGATGTGGCCAACGTGCATTTCTTTCGCCACGTTTGGCGCAGAATAATCGATGACGATAGTTTGGGGTTCAACCGGTGTGATACCCAGTTTTTCATCGTTCAGAGCGCTGTCTACATGCGCAGCAACAAAAGCAGGATCCAGGAAGATATTGATGAAACCCGGCCCGGCGATTTCGACTTTATTCGCGATGCCGCTCAGGTCTAACAGTTCAACGACTTTCTCTGCCAGTTGTCGCGGTGGCATACCGAGTTTTTTTGCCACGGACATAACACCATTAGCCTGATAGTCGCCAAACTGAGCTTTAGCGGACTGACGGACTTGCGCTTCGCTGTCGGCTGAGGCGCCTGCAGCGATCAGCGCCTGGCTGACTTTTTCTGAAAGAAGTGACTGAATATTCACCGAAGTACCTTTATTTAGGAATGTGGTTGTTTGCTGTTCATCCCATGGTGGACGAACCTAAAATGATGCGTGTTTATATCATATTAGCCTTGCGGCGTCAGTATCACCGCACGTCCGGGCTAAGGAAAACGCGATTGTGCGGCATGTCTCTGGCAACCGGATGAAAGGCTGTGTAAATTACCCGACCCTGAAGATCTGCAAACGAAAACAAGATAGGATGACCGCCATGAATCACGTGCCGGAGTTACAGGATTTAGCTGATGATTTACCGCGCTTTGTCGACGTACTGACGGCGTTCGCTGCAAAATTGCACATTAATCTGGATGGGTTTCACGCAGATCATATTTCAGTGCGTTGTCATCAGAACACGACGGCGGATCGCTGGAAAACCGGCCTGGAAAAGTGCGGCAGCCTGTTGAATGAGACCCTGATTAACGGCCGGCCAATTTGTCTGTTTTCGCTCAACGAACCTTTGCAGGTCGGGCCGCTGAGTATTGATCTGGTCGAGTTACCATATCCCGGCGATAAACGTTACCCGCACGAAGGCTGGGAACATATTGAGATTGTCCTGCCCGGTGCTGAAGACGAATTATATACACGGGCGCTGGCGCTGATTGCTGATGAAGCGCTAATGACGCCCGGTATTAAGCTGAAACAAAGTGCGCCCAAAGGGGAGAACGAGCGTTTGCCTAACCCGACGCTGGCGATCACTGACGGCTCTGTGACCATCAAATTTCACCCGCACAGCCTGCGGGCGATTGTCGCCAGCGAAAGGGAAGACGGTTAACGTTGCAGCGTCAGTAACGCCGCTTCCATGCGATCCAGCGCTTTTTCCAGTAACGCGCGCTGGCAACCCAGATTGATACGCACATAAGCCGGTGCGCCAAAATCAGCGCCACCTGAGAAACCGACCCCGGCGTCCACAAAGAAATGGTAAGGGTCCTGCACCGGCAGTGCGCTGGCATCAATCCAGCCAAGGTATGTGCCTTCCGGCGCCAGCATGCGCAATCCTGGCATAGCGTTGATTCTGGCTGTCACCCGTTCGCGGTTACCTCGCAGGTATTCGAGCTGTGCGTTAAGCCATTCCTCGCCATCGCGATAAGCGGCGGTCGCGGCGACATACGCCAAAATATTGACGTGCGGCACAATGCCGTGACTGGCCTCAAGGAATTTCCGGCGTAGTTCCGGGTCAGGAATAATCGCCATCGACGCGCCCAGACCGGCAAGGTTGAAGGTTTTGGACGGCGACATCAGCGTGATCGAACGCTGTTCGGCATCGGCATTGAGTGAGGCGAACGGGATGTGTTTCAGGCCCGGTTCGAGGATCAGGTCACAGTGGATTTCATCCGAACACACCACAAGATCGTGACGTTGCGCGAAGGCCTGCTGTTCGAGTAATTCCTCGCGACGATACACCGTGCCACCGGGGTTATACGGGTTGCAGAGCATCAGCAGCTTTTCGCTGCCATCCAGTAGATTGTCGGCCGTGGAAAAATCGGCCACCCAGCGCTGTTGCTGCTCAGTTACATTAATGGATTTAAACTGACGCCCTTCAGCCTGAGCCGCCTGCATAAACGGCGGATAAATGGGCATGGGCATCAGACTGGAGTTTTGTGGTGCAACAGTGGCGCGGACGGCGACGTTTAATCCGCACACCAGGCCTGGTAACCAGACGATCCATTCGGGCTTAATAGCCCATTCGTAACGATCCGCCAGACGTTTTACCACTAAATCAATGAGTTCCGGCGGTGTGAAACCATACCCAAATACGCCTTCTGCGACCCGTTGCTGCAACTCTTTGATAACCTGAGGCGGAGAAGTGAAGTCGGTATCGGCAACCCAAAGCGGTATCACATCCTGATTATTGTATTTATTCCACTTAACGCTATCACTGTGACTGCGGTCTACCCATAAATCAAAATTGAGTGTCATAGTTAGCTTTCCTAAGCAAACAGATTGGGTGGGGATGCTCATCTCAAAGCCTACGCGACATGGCCGGCTGCAGACAAGTGTTGTAGCATAATGCCGTAATCAGGAGAGATCACATGACTAAATTAGAAGTGTGTTGTTACAGCGTGGACTGTGCATTGACAGCAGAACAAGCCGGGGCCGATCGTGTTGAATTGTGCGCCAGTCAGGCTGACGGGGGCATTACGCCGAGTTACGGTACCCTCAAACTGGCAAGGGAAAAAGTGACCATCCCTGTACATCCGATTGTCCGTCCAAGGGGGGGTGACTTTTGCTACAGCCAGAGTGAATTTGAGGTGTTGAAAAGCGACATCGCTTGTATTCGCGATCTCGGCTATCCGGGTCTGGTGGTCGGCATGCTGGATGCGGAAGGGCATATTGATATGGCGAGAATGTGGGAGGTGATGGCGCTGTGCGGCGATATGGACGTAACATTCCATCGCGCATTCGACATGTGCCTTAACCCGAAGATTGCACTGGAGCAGTTGACTCAGTTAGGGGTGGCGCGCATTCTGACCTCCGGGCAACAACAAAATGCTGAAGTCGGTTTACCGATGCTTCGGGAACTCAATCAGCTGACGCGTGGTCCAATTATTATGGCTGGCGCGGGTGTGCGTCTGACGAATTTGCAGAAGTTTGTGGATATCGGGCTGACGGAGTTACACAGTTCAGCAGGGCGTCAGGTGAAATCCGCCATGCGCTACCGGAAAGCCGGTGTCACTATGAGTTCTGATACTGACTTTGATGAATTCAGTCGTTATTGCGTGGATGGCGATATTGTTGCCGCAATGAAAAGCACATTGCAGTTTGACGATGAAATATCCCGCACGGCGTAATAACTCAAAGATTTAACCGGGTCACACGACCCTTATTGCGTCGCCCTGCGCAAGTACCAGGCCCCGTCATGTTGGCGGGGCTTTTTTTGTGCTCCTGATTCTGCTGTCGTTGCGTAATTGATTCGGATAATCTGTCTGCTCATCAAATTGTTACCGCCGGACAGGGACATGAAAAAGTTAGTGATTACTCTCGCGCTGTTGGGATTTACGCACTCATTATTTGCCGCTGATAAACAACCCAGCAGTGTTCTGGATAATGGTGCTGAGACATTTGCCATTGACTGTGCAGGCAACCCTCAGCAAACGACGCTGGATATGAACGATTGTTATGCGGAAAAAATCGACAAGCTGAATTGGGTGAAACAGACGTACCTTGTGGCGGCCAGAAAACGTATTGAGCAAACGGCTACAGGTCCGAACCCGGATCCTGACGCAGCAGCTGTGCTGAAAGCGTTTGATGAGGAAACTCAGGCGTGGGATGCGTTTGAAGAGAAAGCCACTTTTGCGACGTACACTGACTATCAGGGCGGGACGATCAGAGGCGTGATGTCGCTGTCGCGGAAAATGGAACTCATCGAGTTGCGTGTTAAAGATATCTGGAGCAACTGGCTGCAATATCAGGATTCAACGCCAGCGGTATTACCCGAACCAAAATTTAAAGATGACCATTAATCCGGTTTTCTTGGCCTGAAAAAGCGCCCCGGGCGGCGCTTTTTATGACGGGCAACACTCAGCCCCAGGTCAGCAGCGCCACACCGAACATTCCTGCTTTCACCACCAGGCACATCACGAAAAGGCCTAGAACAATAACAGCCCGATCCATGAGGAATCGAATTCTTCTGCGCATTAATTTCTCCACGAAATACTTGCGTACGGATAAATTGGTTGGCCGAATTTATACACGAAATGCTATGAATCAATCCAATGATATAGCGTCAAAACGTGGAGCTTTACAAAGGGCTGTGGCTGACGCGGAAACAATTACTTCTCGTAAAAATTTTTTATTCTGATAGCGACGTCAATATTTGCCCAGTGCAATTCGTTTTCCTTGTGCAGACTGCTGCTGCCATCTTCCCAGGAAACGTAATACGACACGATGTCGTGCTCTGATTCAAAAGTATTCATCACGGTACCTTTGATATCGCCAGATCTGTGTTTAACGATGCTGCCTTTAGGGAACTTCATACTTCCTCCCGTAATGCGAACGACGATCTCCGTCATAACAAACCGATAGCCTTCTGAAAGGTTAGACCTTTTTACAGCGTGATGTACAGAGTGACGTGACTGAAAGTGAGGATAAAGTGTGAGCAATGACTTCCGCCAGACAGGAAGATGTCTGGCGGAGGAGGAAGGTCGTTATGGTTTGCGGGCGATGAGCAAGGCGCGGCGAGGAGCCGGATAACCTTCGATAGTTTTGGTCGGATCATTCGGGTCGAGGAATTCAGCCAGTGATTCGCTGGTCATCCAGTCGGTACGGCGCTGTTCTTCAAGTGTCGTGACGCTGACATCCGCAATACGCACATCCACAAAGCCGCATTTGATCAGCCAGTTTTTCAGGGCTTCAGCAGAAGGGATGAAATAAATATTCCCCATCTGCGCGTAACGGTCACCCGGCACCAGGACCTGCTCGCTGTTACCTTCGACAACCAACGTTTCGAGCACCAGTTCCCCTTCGCTGACCAGCTGATTTTTCAGTTGCAGAAGATGATCTAATGGCGAACGGCGGTGATACAGCACGCCCATAGAAAAAACGGTGTCGAAAGCGTTCAGCTCGGGTAATTGTTCGATGCCCAGCGGCAGCAAATGTGCGCGCTGATCGCCCCCCAGTAATTTACGCACGGCCTCGAACTGACACAGGAACAACTGCATCGGATCGATACCCACCGCCAGATGTGCGCCTGCACCAATCATGCGCCACATGTGATAACCGCTGCCGCAGCCGACATCTAAAATCGTGCGGCCAGCAAGGGAGGAAATGTGCGGCAAAACGCGATCCCATTTCCAGTCAGAGCGCCATTCAGTATTGATTTCAACGTCGTACAGCGAGAATGGTCCTTTGCGCCATGGCATCATATTACGCAGCAGGTTTTCAATCCCTTCGCGCTGACCGGCAGGCAAAGGGACTTCCATATTGGCGCTGACGCTGTGCAACAAATCCAGACGTTCCGGCTGCAACAGCGGCAAACGATCCACCGAGTTAAACCACAGTTTGAATTTGCCGTGCAGAGATTCTTTCTGCCACGCGGTCAGTTGCGAAGGCAAAGTATTGAGCCACGGACTTAACGGCCCTTTGGCGATAACGCGATAAAAATCACCGAAATCAATCATTGTGCTTCTCCGGCTTTCAGCGCAATCAGTGAGCCGAAATTAAAACACTGGAACCAGACTTCCGTGTGCTGGAAACCGGCCTGATGCAGGCGGGCTTTATGCGTTTCGACGGAATCGGTCAGCATAACGTTTTCGAGCATGCTGCGTTTCTGGCTGATTTCCAGCTCGCTGTAGCCGTTCGCACGTTTGAAGTCGTGATGCATATTGAACAACAGTTCGCCGACGTCTTTGTCTTCGAAGCTGAATTTTTCTGACAGCACCAGCGCCGCGCCCGGACGCATGCCCTGATACACCTGATTCAGCAAACGCTGGCGGTCAGCCGGTTCGAGGAACTGCAGGGTAAAGTTGAGCACTACCATCGAGGCATTTTTCAGCTCGATATCGAGAATATCGGATTCGATCACGCTGACCGGTGTATCCGCGCGGAAAGCATCAATGTGACGACGGCAGCGTTCCACCATGGCGGGAGAGTTATCGACAGCAATAATTTCGCAGCCCGGCACCTTAATGTTACGACGCATCGACAGCGTGGCAGCACCCAGCGAACAACCCAGATCATAGACATTGGAGTCGGGCTGAACGAAGCGCTCGGCGAGCATGCCAATCATCGAAATAATGTTGGAATAGCCCGGAACAGAGCGTTGGATCATGTCGGGAAAAACTTCCGCGACGCGTTCATCGAACGTCCAGTCGCCAAGCTTATCTATAGGTGCAGAAAACAGCGTATCGTGGTTTGCCATAGCGGTGAGTCAGGCCAAAAAGAATGTGGGTAAAAAGTTGAGGGCAGATTTTAGCAGATACTGGCGCAGGCAGATACCTGCGCGCCTGGGAGTTGTTTCAAAAGGGCATCAAATCTGTCTGGCAAATGTTCAGTGCTCAGTCAAAGTTGAGGAATTGCGACCACGGCAGATAGATAATATTGATCACGACCATCAGCACCAGAGAAATATAGGTGGCAGCCATGCCATTACGGCGCCAGGCAAATTCGCGGTTTTTCAGCCCGTAATAATGGAATAACCGGCCGAGGATCAGTAATAGGCCGCAGGCGTGTACAGTCCATATCGCCGCGCCGTTCATTTCCATATACAACAATAATAAACAGCCAATCGGCAGATATTCTACAGCGTTGCCGTGTACACGTATGGCGGTTTGTAATTCGTAGGATCCGCCGTCGCCGGTGGCGATACGGTATTGCATCCGCAGACGGACAACATCGAAAGAGAGTTTGATCAAAAGTATGGCGGCAAGCACGACATATAACGCGCTAATCATGATGACTTCCTTGGTTATTCCCTGTATCCCGGCGGAACAGCACTGATTTTCCGCTGCGTAGCTATGATAACGGGAAGGCATAAAACTGTCGTCAGAAAAACCTGAATATTCTTAGAACAACGCATCCTGCTCCGGCCAGTCCGGCGCGGGCTGGACCGAAGGAATGTGCTGACGCAGATCCTGCCACAGGTAGCGTGCCTGCTGGGGCGCGTCGGAACAATCGGGCGTATGAATAAACAGATACGGTGACAATCCCTGTGATTGCCAGTCGTTGAGTTTTGCAATCCACTGGCCGAAAAGTGGACGGTTTGCCTCAAGACTGTCGCCGCCGATAAAGCGGACAATCGGGCGGGAGGATGTCGCCAGCGCGTGCAGCGGCAGTATCGGTTTTTTGCGTTTGGCTTCGAGCACCGCTTCGGTGGTGGAGGTTGAGCTGTGAACCGGGCGACTGTCAAGGATCGCACGATTAATGCCGCGCAGATGTAATCCCTGATTCAGCGCCCGTTCTTCCTCACCTTTATTGAAGAAATCCGCATGGCGCACTTCAACGCCGTAATCGAAACCGGCGGGCAGGGCATCAAGAAATTGCCACAGGCGATCAAGATGTACGGGCGCAAATGCGGCAGGAAGTTGCAGCCAGAGCTGGCCGATGCGTTCACCGAGCGGTTCGAGCGTGCGGTAAAACATATCGACGTCTTCCTGACAATTCGCCAGTGCGGCTTTATGGCTGATGATGGAAGGAAATTTAAAACAAAAACGGAAAGACTCAGGCGTCATATCACGCCAGCGCATCACCACTTCCTGTTTGGGCAGGGCGTAAAACGTAGTATTGCCTTCGACGCAATTGAAGTACCGCGCGTAATCGGCCAGATCACGCAAACCCATCTTTGCCCAGGCGCTGTGATGCCATTGCGGTAAACCAATATACATATCGATGCTCCCTTTTCCGGGCCAGATCCCAAATAAAACGCCGCCTCAGCGGGCGGCGGGCAGGCATAAAATCAGGGTAACGTTACTCTGGCAACGCGGCAAGCACTTCGGCAGTGGAACGGACACGGCTGATACGCGGGAAAATAAACTGCATGCTGGACTGATGATGGTCATTGTTGTGTGCGCTGCACGCATCTTCTGCGATCACCAGTTCATAGCCATGTTCCCAGGCATTACGGGCCGTAGATTCCACGCCGATGTTGGTGGAAATACCGGCAAGCACGATGCTTTTAATGCCGCGGCGGCGCAGTTGTAAATCCAGATCGGTGCCGTAAAACGCGCCCCACTGACGTTTGATCACCAGCAGATCGCTGTCGGTTACGCCCAGTTGTTCCGGGAATTCCCACCAGCTTGCCGGTAAACCGCCTTCCGGCGCAGCCGCAGGGACATCAACCGGTTGTTTCAGCGCTTCGTCAAAAGAGTCAGACCAGCCCACGCGCACCATGACGACCGGCGCACCCAGTTTACGGAAACGGGTTGCCAGTTCAGTGGCATTATCCAGCACCTGCTGTGCGGTGTGCGGGCCGCCTGCGAACGGTAAAATTCCTTTCTGTAAGTCAATCAGTACCAGCGCGGTGTTTTTTGGATCAAGTTTCATGTTTAGCTCCCGGTTTTCAAAATGGGTAATGAGAGAAAGGAATCATTTAGTGCGTGTACAAAGGGGATTGCGTGAGTCTATGCTAGCGCGGGGAGCAAAAAGATATAATTTTGTTAAATTATGTGTAGCCAGCAACACGAGTGAATTTCCGCGCCAGCGTTGACGTGTTCGCACTTATCCTTCGCCGGAAATTCCTTTATAATAGCCGCCTTTTTTCGACCTGAATAAAACCCATTCCGTGCGCTGCTGAGTTTTGCGGCGGGCGACCAGAGTCAATAACCGTTTCTGTGCCTGTGAGCCATGAGGCCGGGTAGTGGGATCAAAAGGATACCGTTATGCGTACTGTATATTGTGGAAAACTGAATGCGTCCAATGTGGGCCAGGAAGTAACATTGTGTGGCTGGGTTAACCGTCGCCGCGATTTGGGTGGTTTGATTTTCATCGATATGCGTGACCGCGAAGGCATCGTTCAGGTTTTCTTCGACCCCGATCAGGCAGAAGCCTACAAGCTGGCGTCTGAACTGCGTAACGAGTTCTGCATCCAGTTAACCGGCACCGTGCGCGCACGCCCGGAAAGCCAGTTCAATAAAGACATGGCGACCGGTGAAGTGGAAGTGTTCGCCAGTAATCTGAACATTATCAACCGTTCAGAATCGCTGCCGCTGGACTCCAACCACGTCAACACTGAAGAAGCGCGTCTGAAATACCGCTATCTGGATTTGCGTCGCCCTGAAATGGCTAACCGCCTGAAAGCGCGTGCAAAAATCACCAGCTTCGTACGCCGTTTCATGGACAGCCATGACTTCCTCGACATCGAAACTCCGATGCTGACCAAAGCTACACCGGAAGGCGCGCGTGACTATCTGGTGCCAAGCCGTGTGCACAAAGGTAAGTTCTACGCCTTGCCGCAGTCTCCTCAGCTGTTCAAACAACTGCTGATGATGTCTGGTTTTGATCGTTATTATCAGATCGTAAAATGCTTCCGTGACGAAGATTTACGTGCTGACCGTCAGCCTGAATTCACCCAGATCGATGTGGAAACCTCTTTCATGAGCGCCGAACAAGTGCGCGAAGTGATGGAGAAACTGGCCCGCGAACTGTGGCAGGAAGTGAAAGGCGTGGATCTGGGCGACTTCCCGATCATGACCTTCGCAGAGGCCATGCGTCGCTACGGTTCTGATAAACCGGACCTGCGCAACCCGATGGAAATGGTGGATGTTGCGGACCTGATGAAAAACATCGAGTTCAAAGTGTTTGCTGATCCGGCCAACGATCCGAAAGGCCGCGTGGCTGCATTGCGCGTTCCGGGCGGTGCCTCCCTGAGCCGTAAACAAATTGACGAATACGCCAAATTTATCGAAATCTACGGTGCGAAAGGCCTGGCTTATATCAAAGTGAATGAAGTGGCGAAAGGCCTGGAAGGTATCCAGAGCCCGGTGGCTAAATTCCTGAATGAAGAACTGCTGGCTGCCTTGATCGCACGCACTGGTGCACAGGATGGCGACATGATCTTCTTCGGCGCAGCCAGCGCGAAGATTGTGACTGACGCGATTGGCGCACTGCGCCTTAAAGTCGGCCGTGACCTGAAAATCACTAAAGAAGACATGTGGGCTCCGCTGTGGGTGATCGACTTCCCGATGTTTGAAGACACTGACGAAGGCGGCCTGAGCGCTATGCACCACCCGTTCACTGCACCAAAAGACATGAGCGCAGAAGAACTGGCAGCGAACCCGGTTTCTGCTATCGCTAACGCCTACGACATGGTGATCAACGGCTACGAAGTGGGCGGCGGTTCTGTGCGTATTCACCGCAGCGAAATGCAGCAGACCGTGTTCAGCATTCTGGGTATTAACGAGCACGAACAGCGCGAGAAATTCGGCTTCCTGCTCGACGCCCTGAAATACGGTACGCCTCCGCACGCCGGTCTGGCATTTGGTCTCGATCGTCTGGTGATGTTGCTGACCGGCACGGATAACATCCGTGACGTGATCGCCTTCCCGAAAACTACCGCTGCGGCGTGTCTGATGACCGAAGCGCCAAGTTTTGCCAACCCTGCGTCGCTGCTGGAACTGGGCATTGCGGTTGTGGCGAAAAAAGAAGTGACACCAGACACAAATACAGAGAATAACTAATGAGCTATAAGCGTCCTGAGTCGATACTGTGCGTCATCTACGCCAGAAACACCGGCAGGGTGCTGATGCTTCAACGAAAGGATGACCCGAATTTCTGGCAGTCGGTGACCGGCAGTCTGGAAGACGGGGAATCCCCAAATCAAACCACGCAGCGTGAAGTCATGGAAGAGGTCGGTATCGACATTGCAGGTGAAAACCTGACTCTGCAGGACTGCCATCGCTGCGAGGACTTTGAAATATTTGCGCATTTGCGCCATCGCTATGCTCCCGGTGTGACCCGCAATAAAGAACATTGGTTCTGTCTGGCGTTACCCGACGAGCGTGATGTGGTTCTCACCGAACATCATGCGTACCGGTGGCTCGATAAACTGGCAGCGGCAGCGCTGACAGTCTCCCCGAGCAACCAGCAGGCGATTGAAGAATTTGTAAACTATTCGGTCTGTTAAGACTTTAGACTTTTTGGAGATATTTATGGCAGGTCACAGTAAGTGGGCCAATACCAAGCACCGCAAAGCGGCGCAAGATTCTAAACGCGGCAAAATTTTTACCAAAATCATTCGTGAGCTGGTTACCGCTGCGCGTCTGGGTGGCGGCGATGCGGGTTCAAACCCACGTCTGCGTGCGGCTATCGATAAAGCGCTGTCCAACAACATGACCCGCGATACCCTCAACCGGGCTATCGCACGTGGCGTGGGCGGTGACGAAGACACCAACATGGAAACCATCATTTATGAAGGTTACGGACCTGGCGGTTCAGCCATCATGGTTGAATGTCTGAGTGATAACCGCAACCGTACCGTGGCAGAAGTGCGTCATGCCTTCACCAAAACCGGTGGCAATTTGGGTACTGACGGTTCCGTGGCTTATCTGTTCTCCAAAAAAGGCGTGATCACTTTCGCTCCTGGTCTGGATGAAGACGTGCTGATGGAAGCCGCGCTGGAAGCGGGTGCTGAAGACATCATTTCTTACGATGATGGCGCTATCGATGTCTTTACTGCCTGGGAAAATCTGGGCGAAGTGAAAGACGCGCTGGAAGCCGCCGGTTACAAAGCTGATTCCGCTGAAGTCACGATGATCCCATCGACCAAAGCCGACATGGATGCAGAAACTGCACCTAAACTGTTGCGCCTGATCGACATGCTGGAAGATTGTGACGATGTGCAGGAGGTTTACCACAACGGTGAAATCTCCGACGAGATCGCAGAAACCCTGTAATCTCAGTGCCGCCGGTGGCTACCACCGGCTGGCTATCCTGTTGTCCCTCAGCAGTTTATACTCTCCCCAACTTTCCAAAAAAACGACAACACAAGGCGTTGACTGGCTATGGCTATTATTCTGGGGATCGACCCCGGTTCGCGTATTACCGGCTATGGCATTATCCGCCAGACAGGGCGTCAGCTCAGCTATCTCGGCAGCGGCTGTATCCGCACCGTGGTGGACGATATGCCGGGACGTCTGAAACTGATTTACGCCGGTGTGTCGGAAATCATTACGCAATTTCAGCCTGATTTTTTTGCCATCGAATCCGTGTTTATGGCGAAGAACGCTGACTCCGCGTTAAAGCTCGGGCAGGCACGCGGTGCGGCAATTGTCGCTGCTGTCAATCAGGATCTGCCGGTGTTTGAGTATGCGGCGAGGCAGGTCAAACAGACCGTCGTCGGTACCGGTGCGGCAGAAAAAGCGCAGGTTCAGCATATGGTGCGGTCAATCCTGAAATTACCGGCTAACCCGCAGGCCGATGCCGCCGATGCGCTGGCAATTGCCATAACGCATTGTCATATGAGTCAGAATGCTATCCGGCTCAGCAGTGACAAATTACAGATGGCGCGCGGACGGATGCGATAGACGCCGCAAGTCCATTAGGCTGGATATCCATCCAGCCTTTTTTATGATATAAACATCGCTGCTTTTGACCTGATAAGGAAAATGAACGTGATAGGCAGACTACGAGGCATTATTCTGGAAAAACAGCCCCCTTTGGTGCTGCTTGAAACCAACGGCGTGGGCTATGAAGTGCATATGCCGATGACCTGTTTTTATGAATTGCCGGAACTGGGTCAGGAAGCTATCATCTTCACGCAATTTATCGTCCGTGAAGATGCCCAGTTGCTCTACGGATTTAACGATAAACAAGAGCGCGCGCTGTTTCGCGAGCTGATTAAAGTCAACGGCGTTGGGCCGAAGCTGGCGCTGGCGATTCTGTCAGGCATGTCGGCGCAGCAGTTTGTCAGTGCGGTAGAAAAGGAAGAAATCACCGCATTAATTAAGTTACCTGGCGTCGGTAAGAAAACCGCAGAACGCCTGGTCGTCGAAATGAAAGACCGGTTTAAAGGATTAAACGGTGATCTATTTAACAATCATACTGATATCACGCTACCTGCATCGGCGTCGAAAGCTAAAGAATCTGACGCCGAAGGCGAAGCCGTTGCAGCCCTGATATCCCTCGGATATAAACCACCGGAAGCCAGCCGCATGATCAGCAAGGTGGCCAAATCGGGCGCAGAATCTGAAACGTTGATTAGAGAAGCGCTGCGCGCAGCGCTGTGAGGTAAACGATGATTGAAGCTGACCGCCTGATTTCTTCCGAAGTTTTCAGTGAAGAAGAGGTCATTGACCGTGCGATCCGCCCGAAGTTGCTCAGCGAATACGTTGGACAGCCGCATGTGCGTTCGCAAATGGAAATCTTTATTCAGGCGGCTAAGCAACGCAAAGATGCGCTCGATCACCTGTTGATTTTCGGACCGCCGGGACTGGGTAAAACCACGCTGGCCAACATCGTGGCGAACGAGATGGGCGTGAATTTACGTACCACGTCGGGGCCGGTGCTGGAAAAAGCCGGTGATCTGGCCGCGATGCTGACCAACCTCGAGCCGCATGATGTGCTTTTTATTGATGAAATCCACCGTCTCTCACCGGTCGTCGAAGAAATTCTCTATCCGGCGATGGAAGACTATCAGCTGGATATCATGATTGGTGAAGGTCCTGCGGCACGCTCCATCAAACTCGATTTACCGCCGTTTACCCTGATTGGTGCGACGACCCGCGCCGGTTCCCTGACGTCACCGTTACGTGACCGTTTCGGTATCGTACAGCGTCTGGAGTTCTATCAGGTGGCTGATTTGCAGCACATCGTCGGGCGTAGCGCCTCCTGCCTCGGGCTGGAGTTGTCGGAAGAGGGCGCGCATCAGATAGCCCGCCGTTCACGCGGAACGCCGCGTATCGCTAACCGCTTATTACGCCGTGTGCGTGACTTCGCGGAAGTGAAAGGCGACGGTACCATTAATGGTGATGTGGCTAACGGCGCGCTGGATATGCTGGATGTTGATGCCGAAGGTTTCGATTACATGGACCGCAAACTGTTGCTGGCGATTATCGATAAGTTCAGCGGCGGGCCGGTCGGGCTGGATAACTTAGCCGCGGCGATTGGCGAAGAGCGCGAGACGATTGAAGACGTCATCGAACCCTTCCTGATCCAGCAGGGGTTTATTCAGCGCACACCGCGCGGGCGTATGGCGACCAATCATGCGTATAAGCATTTCGGTATTGCCAGAGAATCTGAGTAACAGATCTCCTGAGCATAAAAAACGGACGCCCTGAGCGTCCGTTTTGCTTTCCGTCATCAGGTATTAACGACTGACTTCACAGCGGCTGACCATCCGCCAGTTACGTGGCAACTCGCGTACTTCACCCGCCAGAATCACCTTTCCTGTTGCATGAATATCGGCGCTTGAAGAGCCCACCTGAACTTCAACAGAACCCGGTTCGACGATGCGCTTACCGGTGTGACTGGTGAAATTCAGCATATCGGTCGGAATGCTGAAACTGAGCGTCGCAGTTTGTCCGGCATCCAGTTCAACGCGTTCAAAGGCTTTGAGTTCCTGCATCGGGCGTACCAGTGATGCCACACAGTCACGCAGATAAACCTGCACCACCTCGCTGCCCGCCTGATTTCCGGTATTGGTGACTTTGATTTGTACTGCAATATCGCCATTTTCGATGGCGACCGGTTGCTGATTGAGTTGCAGGTCGTGATAGCGGAACGTGGTGCCGCTCAGCCCGAAGCCAAACGGGTATTTTGCGCCAAAGTGGAAGGCGATCGGCGTGCCGCCACTTTTCAGTTTGTGATTGTAGTAATACGGCATCGCACCGGCGCTTTTCGGTACGGAAACCACCAGCCGCCCGGACGGAGCCTGTTTGCCACTGATAATGTCGCTGATGGCGCGTCCCCCTTCCTGTCCGGGGGCAAATGCCATCAGGTATCCGGCGACTTTTTCTTCCAGCCCGCCAAGGGAATACGGACGACCGCCGGTCATTATCACAATGGTCGGTTTGCCGGTTGCGATCACGGCTTCCAGCAACTGCTGCTGAACGCCCGGCAGTTGCAGGCTGTCTGTATCAGAGCCTTCGCCGACAGTACCGCTCTGGAATAAACCGGCCAGATCGCCGACAAACACCAGTGCGACGTCACTTTCCTGCGCCAGTTTTACGGCCTGCGGGATCAGCGCGGTACTTCGTGATACCGGCGAGCTTTGCATGGGTGTTGCGGCATCGCCGGGGAAGACCGGCGCACCTGCCGTACGTTTTTCGAGAATATGGCAACCTTTGGTATAACGGATATTTTGCTCACCATAGGCCTCGCGTAATGCCTGTAATGGCGTAATGATCTGTTCTGTCTGCGCCTGCATTTCGCTGATGATCAGATGCACCGGGAAACTGTAACCGCTGAGCAACGCCAGCGGATCATCTGCCGTCGGGCCGATCACCGCGATTTTTTGGCCGGATGTGGGTTTCAGCGGCAGGATGCCATTATTTTCCAGCAGAGTGATTGAGCGGACCGCGGCTTTCCAGGCCAGTTCCCGCGTGGCAGGTTGCTGAAGCTGCGGCTCAGGCTCAATGGCGTAAGGCTGTTCAAACAGGCCAAGGCGAAATTTTTCAGTCAGCACGCGTGCGACAATTTCGTCAATTTTCGCCATATCAATCAGGCCACGCGAAACGGCATCCGCCAGATGTTGTGCGCAGTCACCTTTCGGTAATTCAATATCCAGACCCGCATTGAACGACAGCGCGGCGGATTCGGCATCGTCATGGCTGACACCGTGATGCTGATGCAGCAGGCTGACACCACCGTAATCGGCAACAATCAGACCGTCGAACCCCCATTGTTCACGCAAGATTTCGGTCAGCAGGAAGTGATCGCTGTGGCAAGGCTGACCATCAATGTCGTGATATGCCGGCATCACAGAACCGGCATTCGCCAGCTTCACCGCCATCTCAAACGGCAGCAGGAAAGTGTCATTCAGCTCGCGAAAACCAAGATGAACCGGCGCATGGTTGCGCGCCCCTTCGCTGAAAGAGTGCCCGACATAATGTTTCAGCGTGGCCAGCAGGTCCCGCGCTTCGCCCTGTAATCCGCGCACGTAAGCGGTCGCCATCACGCCGACCAGATACGGGTCTTCACCAAAGGTTTCCTCGGTACGTCCCCAGCGCACATCGCGCGACACATCCAGAACCGGTGCCAGCCCCTGATGACAACCAACGCTTTGTGCTTCCTGACGGATAGCACCTGCAATTTGCTCCATCAGTTGCGGATCCCACGTTGAGGCGTAGCTCAGGGACGAGGGAAACAGTGTGGCGTCTTTGCACAATAAGCCGACCAGACATTCTTCGTGGAACATCGCCGGAATACCCAGCCGGGTGTCTTCTACCAGCGTTTTTTGCAGCCGGTTCAGCGCCTGTACGCCTTCTGCCGGGCTGACCACGTGCGTGCCGAGCGGACGGGTGATTTGCCCGGCGCCAAGTGCCAGTTGCTGTTCCAGCGCCTGACTCTGTTTGTGACCGGAAAAATCATCGCTCAGATCGGTACGTTCTTTGTGATTGCCGTTGCTGTCGAGGATCAGCCAGAACGCATGCATCTGCGCGAATTTTTCCTCCGGCGTCATGCGTGCCAGAAGATCGGCGACGCGGCGGGCAACGGGCTGTGAAGCATCCTGATAAAGATAAGTCATCTTACATCTCCTTGATTAATCAAAGGGCGTGAACCGCTGAGCACGGGGTCATCGTCGCCCCCGAAAGAACGTCGCGTTGCGAGGGATAAGGCGATAGTTTGCATGGTGCGGCTGTTGAGTTTGTAGGTAAAAAGCAGCGCGGCCATCAGCAGGAATAACGCACAGGGCACCAGTGTGAACAGTGAATTGATGGTCAGCATCACCGAAGCACTTTGCGTGGCGCCGTTCGGCAGGTAACCGACCATACCAAGCACCCAGCCGACGATGGCACCGCCCAGTGCCAGCCCGAATTTGATGGCAAACAGCGCAGTGGAGAATACCAGCCCGTCAAGCCGGCGGCCGGTGCGGGATTCTTCGTGATCCACAACGTCGGAGAACATCGTCCATTGCAGCGGCGTGGTCAGGTTTTGGATAAAACTGAACACAAGATTGAGGGCGAAAATAAGACTGACGGAAGGGGAGGGAATAAAGAAAATCGCTGCATTACACACCACAAAAGTCAGAATTGTCCATTGATAGGATTTAATCCGGTCGAATTTACCCAGTATTTTCTCAGACAATAGTGCGCCAAATAACGAGGCGATCATGCCAAAAACAATAAAATTAAAAATCAGATCCGGGCGGCCTAGCACATATTTCACATAATACATGGTGGCGGAACCACGGATAACGACGGCACATAATAGTAAGATATTAAAAATAAAAACAATGCGCCATTGTGAGTTATTCCACAGTAATTTCAGGTCGCTCAGCATTGAACCGGAGGTGTCATTGCGCGGTTGATAACGCTCACGCGTCAGTGCGAAACAACAGAAAAATAATACGATACCGAGTAATCCCATCAGGCTCATGGCATAGAAATAGCCTTTCTGCGGGTTACCTGCGCCGAGTTTTGCCACCAGCGGCAGGGCGATCACTGTTACCACCAGCCCCCCGACAAATGACAGTCCGAAGCGCCACGACTGCAGCGAATGGCGTTCGCGCGGGTCGAGTGTTAACGCCCCCGGCATGGCACAATACGGCACATTGATGGCGGAATACACCAGGCTGAGTAATGTATAAGTGACTGCTGCATAAATAATTTTACCGGTCGGTGATATGTCTGGTACATAAAATGTGATCAGGCAACAGACCCCAAACGGTATTGCAAACCACAGCAGCCACGGACGGAATTTTCCATAGCGTGTTGTGGTGCGATCAACCAGCGCACCGATGCAGGGATCTACGCAGGCATCCACGGCGCGTACCACTAAAAATAGTGTGCCCATGATCGCGGCGGGTAAACCAAAAACATCTGTGTAGAAATAAGCGAGAAATAAAGTCGCAGTTTGCCAGACCAGCGCACTGGCCATATCGCCGAGTCCGTAGCCAATCTTATCTTTTACTGAAAGAACCGGAGTGATCACCATTATTTGTTACCTGCTTTCTGTAAGGAGAGATAACCGACGGAAAATAATTCATGTCTTTAACGGAAAAAAAGATAAACAGCCTGGGAAGTAAAATGGTGCCAAAAGTATTGTGAATAGAACTCAGGTAAACAATTGAGGAAATGAATATGCAATTTACGTTTTTTGATTTTGTTTTTTATTTGTGAACGGGATCAAACTGACGGTGGTGTTTGCTTCATCGGCGCGGGGATCCGGACTGGCAAAGGCCCGCGTTGAGCGGGATGCCATCTCCGGTGAAAGGGGGTTTATAACTCTTCCCGCCAGCGGAAATAACCAGTCACCGCTTTTAATGCGGCGGGCAACTGGCGGTGGCCGGGGTAATAGAGAAAGAATCCGGGAAAGGTGACCGACCAGTCTTCAAGCACCCGGATCAGCTTACCTTCCGCCACCAGCGCATCATGTTCAGCACTCTGCGCGCTGTACACCAGCCCGATTCCATCGAGCGCAATGCGGGTCATCATGCTGACGCTGTCGACCACCAGCGGCCCGCTGACGGGCACGGTAATCTGTCGCCCATTTTTTTCGAACTCCCAGCGGTACAGCGAACCGCTGGCAATTTCCCGACGCCCAATGCAGGCATGGTTTTTCAAATCGGCAGGCGTTTGTGGTTGCGGGCAGCGGGCGAAATAATCCGGCGAACCGTACACCGCAGAGTGAAAATCGGCGGTCAGGCGTACCGCACTCATGTCCTGCTGAACATCGCCCCTGATGCGTACGCCTGCATCAAACCCCTCACTGATGATGTCCACGAAACCGTCATTGGTGGCAAGTTCCAGGGTGATATCCGGGAACGCCTGACAAAATTTGGGCAACTGCGGCAGGAAAACCATGTCAGCAGCGATGCGTGGCGTATTAATACGCACCGTGCCTTTGGGTATCCCCCGTAAAGCGTTCACTTTCTCCATCGCATCAGAGATGACTGATAATGCCGGCACCACTTCCGCCAGCAATGCGTAACCCGCTTCGGTGGGCGATACCTGCCGCGTTGTGCGGTTCAGCAATCTGACGCCCAGACGCTCTTCCAGCGAACGTAAGGAATGGCTCAGCGTTGAAGCGGTTAAATTTAGCCGCGCCGCGGCTTTGCGGAAACTCTTCTCTTCCGCTACGGCGACAAATGCTCTCAGTTCTCCGAATTCGTGGGTGCGCATCAGTTTCCTATTGATGAATAAAAGCCAGTAAAGCATGCGATATAACATGGCTTATTCACAATAATCAATGCGCTTATAGTCAGGCCTCGGTTTGGAAAATTCATCAACGGAGAAAAATATGTCGCAAACATTACGGTTACAGGGGCGGGTTGCGCTGGTCACGGGCGGTGGCTCAGGCATCGGGCGGGCAGCCGCACTGGCGTTTTCACGCGATGGTGCGAAAGTCGTGGTGGCAGGAAGACGGGAAACGGCGCTCCAGGAAACGGTGATGATGATCCGTGAACGGGGCGGTGATGCCCTGGCGGTGCCGACCGATGTGTCAGACAGCGCACAGGTCCGGCATCTTATTGCCGCGACGCTGGCGCATTACGGGCGACTGGACGCCGCGTTTAATAATGCGGGTGTGGAAGGTTTTGCGCCAGTCAGTGACATGACAGAAGCGGAATTTGACCGGGTGATTGCCACCAATCTGAAAGGCGTCTGGCTGTCAGTGAAATATCAGCTGGAAGCCATGACCGCCGCAGGGCGTGGCGGTGCGATTGTGAATACCTCTTCCTGGCTGGCGCACGGAGCCAGTATTGGCTCTGCTGCGTATTCCGCCAGCAAAGGCGGGCTTGACGCGATGATCCGCGCTATAGCGCTGGAAACCGGTGCGCAGAATATCCGCATCAATAACGTTAATCCCGGCATTATCGATACCCCGATGGCGCGGCGGATGGGCGCAAATGAAGAAACGCTGATCCCTTTTGTACGCCTGACACCCGCAGGGCGCGTGGGCGAACCGGCAGATGTCGCGGATGTTGTGGCGTGGTTGTGCAGTGATGAAGCGCGATTTGTGACCGGTCAGAATCTGCTGGTCGATGGCGGATTTACGGTGGCGGGGCTGCGTTAGTCAGGACAAAAAAGACCGAGGCTCAGGGACGGGCGTCAGTCTGCACAAAGTCTGAAGCCGATCACAGTTTCATCATCCGGCGAATATTACGACTTGTTTCTGTTTCCGATTCGCCCGAGAATCCGTTTCAGAAAGCAGGATTGTTACTGTCTGACAGGCAAAACCTAAACTTCTCGTTTCTTCGTGTATGACGAAGATACCGGACGTTTAGGTTTTTTTTTGGCCTGAATTCAGGGGCAGGCCGCCCCTTTGCAACGCAACGGCAATGTCGTGCACGACGCCCTTACTCTGATGAGATGACACTATGGAATACAGAACATTAGCCGACGAAATTCTCCGCGGAGTGGGCGGAAAGGAAAACGTCAACAGTGTGGTGCATTGTGCCACCCGTTTACGCTTCAAGCTAAAAGATACCCGCAAAGCCGATGCTGCCGGGCTGAAAGAAAATCCGGGCGTGATCATGGTGGTCGAGAGCGGTGGTCAGTTTCAGGTGGTGATTGGTAATCACGTCGGTGCCGTCTATGAAGCGCTGGTGAGAGGCAGTGCGCTTTCAGACGGCAGCGATGACGACAGGGGTGATAACGGCAGTGTGTTTGCCCGTGCGATAGATGTCATCTCCGGCATATTCACGCCGTTTATCGGCATTATGGCGGCATCGGGGATCCTCAAAGGTTTTCTGGCACTGGCGCTGGCCTGTGGCTGGATGGTGCCGGAAAGCGGTACCTATAAAGTCTGGTTCGCCGCCAGCGACGCTATGTTTTATTTCTTCCCGCTGGTGATCGGTTATACCGCCGGTAAAAAATTCGGCGGTAATCCGTTTGTGACCATGATGATTGGCGGCGCGATGGTGCACCCGCTGATGATCGCCGCATTTGATGTACAGCAGTCCGGCGCGCACAGCGAGCATTTCTTAGGCATCCCGCTGGTCTTTATCAATTATACCTCTTCGGTCATTCCGGTGATTCTGGCCGCGTGGGCATCGAGCTGGCTGGAAAAGCAGTCGATGAAAATTTTACCCGGCGCGCTGCGTAACTTCATCACACCGCTGATCTGCCTGATGGTGATTGTGCCGCTGACATTCCTGGTTATCGGGCCGGTCGCGACCTGGGCCAGTCAGCAACTGGCCCATGGCTACCAGTTTGTTTATCACGTCAGCCCGATGGTCGCCGGTGCCTTTATGGGCGCACTGTGGCAGGTCTGTGTGATCTTCGGTCTGCACTGGGGGCTGGTGCCGTTGATGATCAACAACTTCAGCGTGCTCGGCCATGACACCATGCTGCCGCTGTTACTGCCTGCGGTGATGGGACAGGTTGGTGCGGTCGCGGGTGTGATGCTGCGGACCAAAGATGTCCGTACCCGAGCATTGTCAGGGTCGGCGATCAGCGCCGGGATTTTCGGTATCACGGAACCGGCGGTGTATGGCATCACCCTGCCGCATCGGCGTCCTTTTATTTTCGGCTGCGTCGGCGGTGCGCTCGGCGCTGCGGTGCTCGGTTACTTCCAGACCACGGCGTATTCCTTCGGTTTCCCCAGTGTCTTCACGTTTACCCAGATTATTCCGCCCACTGGTTTTGATAAAACAGTGACCGCCGGGATTGCCGGCACCCTGATTGCGCTGTTGTTTGCCGCACTGGCGACTTATTTCTTCGGTGTAAAACAAGAAGCGGTCGCGCCGGAAGTCAGCGAGAAGGCCCAGGCCGATGCGTTACAGGCGCCGCGCGGCAAAATGCTGATCGCCAGCCCGATGAGCGGACCGTGTATCGCACTCGATACAGTGAAAGATCCGACATTCGCCAGCGGCCTGCTGGGTAAAGGTGTGGCCATTGTGCCTGTCGCCGGAAGGGTGGTCTCACCGGTAGACGGCACGGTGGTTTCACTGTTCAAAACCCATCACGCCATCGGAATTGAATCGGCAGACGGCGCAGAAATTCTGATCCACGTCGGCATCGATACGGTGAAGCTCGACGGCAAATTCTTTACGCCACACGTTGACGTCGATGCGGTGGTGAAGCAGGGCGATTTGTTGCTGGAATTCGACGTGCAGGGGATCACTGATGCCGGTTACGACCTGACAACGCCGGTGCTGGTCACCAACAGCGACGATTATCTCGACGTCATTCCGGCCTGTGTCGGACAGGACGCCAGCGAACAAACCCTTTTACTGACTTTATTACGCTAACGAACAGAGCCAGGAGGTTCATATGAACAAGCCATTTCCAAACGGATTTTTATGGGGCGGAGCCGTTGCCGCTAATCAGGTTGAAGGGGCTTACCTGACCGACGGTAAAGGCTTATCCACATCGGATCTGCAACCGCAGGGTGTTTTCGGCCCGGTGCAGGAACGCACGGAAGGGGATTTCGGCGTGAAAGATGTCGCCATCGATTTCTACCACCGTTATCCGCAAGATATGAAATTGTTCGCTGAAATGGGTTTTACCGTATTGCGTACCTCAATCGCCTGGACGCGTATCTTCCCTCAGGGGGATGAATCGCAGCCGAACGAAGCGGGGCTGGCATTCTACGACCGACTGTTTGATGAGATGGCAAAATACGGTATTACACCGCTGGTGACGCTTTCCCATTACGAAATGCCGTACGGCATCGTAAAAAAACACGGTGGCTGGGGCAGCCGCGATACCATCGGTTTCTTTGAAAATTACGCCCGCACGGTGTTCACCCGTTATAAAGATAAAGTCAAACACTGGCTGACCTTTAACGAAATCAATATGTCGCTGCATGCGCCGTTTACCGGCGTCGGATTGCCGGAAGACAGCAGCAAACAGGATATCTATCAGGCCATTCACCATCAGCTGGTTGCCAGTGCCAAAGCGGTAAAAGCCTGTCACGAGATCATTCCTGACGGCAAAATCGGCAATATGCTGCTTGGCGGAATGCTGTATCCGCTGACCTGCAAACCGGCCGATATGATGGAAACCTTGCAGCAGAACCGCGACTGGTTATTCTTCGGCGATGTTCAGGTGCGTGGCGCGTATCCGGCTTATATGCCGCGTTTCTTTAAAGACCGCGGCATGGAAATTAATATTACTTCTGAAGATAAAGCCGCGTTGAAAGAAACCGTCGACTTTATCTCATTCAGTTATTACATGACCGGTTGTGTCACCACGGATGAAGAACAAAATATTAAAGCGCGTGCCAATATATTAAATATGGTGCCGAACCCGCATCTGCAAAGTTCCGAATGGGGATGGCAGATTGACCCGGAAGGGTTGCGCTTCTTAATGAATGAGCTTTATGACCGTTATCAGAAACCGCTATTTATTGTGGAAAACGGTTTGGGTGCGCGGGATAAAGTCGAAGCTGACGGCAGCATTAATGATGATTACCGTATTCAGTACATCAATGACCATCTGGTTCAGGTGCGTGAAGCCATTGAAGACGGCGTGGAAGTGATGGGTTACACCAGCTGGGGACCGATTGATCTGGTCAGCGCCTCGAAAGCGGAATTCTCCAAGCGTTATGGTTATATCTATGTAGACCGCGACGATCAGGGCAATGGCACGCTGGAGCGCCGCCGTAAGAAAAGTTTCTTCTGGTATCAGGAAGTGATTAATTCAAACGGTGCGTCATTAACATCCTGATCTGATCCGGTCTGAAGGGACTTAAGGCCATCGTCACGTTTTGAGGGCAAAATTTACGTCTGACTGAGGATCGGATCTGGTAAAATCATCAGGCAGATCCCAAGACTGCGGCAGACAAAACCTGATCATCCATACGGACGATCAGGTTTTTCTTTTCAGGGAGTTACAATGAAAATCGCCAAAATACTCAATAATAATGTGGTGGTTGTCGTCAGCGGGCAGCAACGCGAACAGGTGGTGATGGGGCGCGGGCTGGCATTTATGAAGAAAGCCGGGGATGAGCTGGATGAAAGCAAAATCGAGAAAATTTTTGCCCTGCAGAATGACGAACTGGTCGCGCATCTGACGGAGTTGCTGTCGCATATTCCGATGGAAGTGATGACCACCTGTGATCAGATTATTTCGCTGGCGCGGGGACGGCTGGGGAAATTACAGGAAAACCTGTATATCGCACTCACCGATCACTGCAATTTTGCCATTGAACGGCAGAAGAAGGGCGTGCCGATCAGCAATGCCTTGCTGTGGGAAACCCGTCGTCTGTACCCGAAGGAATATGCGCTCGGGCTGGAAGCGCTGGAGATTATCGATTCCCGCCTCGGCGTGCGATTGCCGGTGGATGAAGCCGGTTTTATTGCCCTGCATCTGGTCAATGCGCAGCTTAACGGCGAAATGCCGGAAGTGGCGCAGATTACCCGCGTGATGCAGGAAATCCTCAATCTGGTGAAATACCAGCTGCGTATTGAATACGACGAGGAGTCGCTGAGCTACCAGCGCTTCGTCACCCATCTTAAATTCTTCGCCCAGCGGATGCTCAGCCGCACGGTGGTGGCCGACGATGACATGACCCTGCACGCGGCGGTAAAAGAAAATTACCCACAGGCGTGGCTGTGCGCGGAAAAAATCGGCGATTATCTGGCCGCGCAATATCAGCGCGAACTGACCACGGAAGAAATTATGTATCTCTCCATTAATATCGAACGGGTGAGAAAAGAGTGTCTGCCGAAAGAATCGTCCTGAGCGCACGCAAGCGCAAAATTTGCTGCGCGAAATATGACTGTTCACAATTTTTAATGACGGTTTTTTTTGCCACGGTTAGTGAGAACAGGTAGCATCCTTCGCCGTTATTGCACCAAAACAGTTCCGGCTAAAAAAACTACAGTGGGTAAACCCCATAAACGGCGAGGCTTGCAATCGTTTGCTTGCAGCACCCGGCGTCAGGTGAAGGTTATTTTGGAGAACAACTCATAATGAAGTCTCATAAAAAAACGGCAGAGGCGAAGCACGCGGCTAAACGGCGCTGGCTGGACTCTCACGATCATGGTTATCACAAGAGTATGGGCAACCGTCAGGTTCAGATGATTGCCATTGGTGGTTCTATCGGTACCGGTCTGTTTCTCGGCGCGGGTGCGCGTTTACAGATGGCGGGTCCGGCGCTGGCTATCGTGTATGCGGTGTGTGGTATTTTCTCATTCTTTATCCTGCGTGCACTGGGCGAACTGGTTTTACACCGTCCGACCAGTGGCAGCTTCGTATCCTATGCCCGTGAATTCCTGGGTGAAAAAGCGTCTTACGTAGCAGGCTGGATGTACTTCCTGAACTGGGCGATGACCGGCATTGTCGATATCACCGCAGTGGCTCTGTACATGCACTACTGGGGAACCTTCGGTGATGTTCCGCAATGGATGTTTGCGTTGGGCGCACTGGCGATAGTGGCAACCATGAACATGATCGGCGTGAAGTGGTTCGCTGAGATGGAATTCTGGTTTGCGCTGATCAAAGTGGCGGCGATTGCTATCTTCCTGGTGGTTGGCGTGGTGTTCCTCGGCACCGGCAAACAACTGGACGGTAACACCACCGGTCTGCATCTGATCACCGACAACGGCGGTATTTTCCCGCACGGTTTGTTACCGGCGCTGGTTCTGGTGCAGGGCGTGGTCTTTGCGTTCGCGGCCATTGAGCTGGTCGGTACGGCGGCGGGCGAAACCAAAAATCCGGAAAAAGTGCTGCCGAAAGCCATTAACAGCGTTATCTGGCGTATCGCTTTGTTCTACGTCGGCTCCGTGGTGTTACTGGTGCTGTTGCTGCCGTGGAATGCCTATCAGGCGGGCCAAAGTCCGTTTGTCACCTTCTTCAGCAAGCTGGGCGTGCCTTACATCGGTACCATCATGAATATCGTGGTTCTGACCGCAGCGCTGTCGAGCCTCAACTCCGGCTTGTATTCCACCGGTCGTATTCTGCGTTCCCTGTCGATGGGCGGTTCAGCACCGAAATTCATGTCGAAGATGAGTGCGCAGCAGGTGCCGTACGCCGGTATTCTGGTCACTGTCGGCATTTATGTGATCGGTGTAGTGCTCAACTATTACGTGCCTTCGCAGGTGTTTGAGATTGTCCTGAACGTCGCCTCACTCGGCATCCTCAGTTCATGGGCTTTCATCATTGTCTGTCAGATGAAACTGCGTACTGCGATCAAAGAAGGTCGTGCGAAAGACGTTTCCTTCAAAATGCCGTGGGCACCGGTGACCTCGTGGCTGACGCTGGCCTTCCTGGCGGGCGTTCTGATCCTGATGGCGTTTGACTACCCGAACGGCACCTACACGGTGGCGACCATTCCGGTGCTGATCATTCTGCTGGTACTGGGCTGGATAGGTCTGCGCAAACGTGCTGCTGAAGTGCATGCCGAACAGGCTGCGCAGGAAGAAGCACATCAGGAAAGTATTGAAGCGAAGTAATTCGTTTCGCAGATTCCAGCAAAGGGCTGCCGTCATGGCGGCCCTTTTTCATTCCTGCCCGTAAAAAATCTGAAACAGCCACAATGTCTCTTTCCTTTGACTAGGCTTATTCTTTTATGAGGAGAGGCAAACCTATGTTGAAGATTGTTTTACAAATATTTTCCAGCCCGGAAAAGTTCCTCGGACTGTTCAGCGCCGCAGACATGGAAAATACGCTGGAAGAGGGCGAGCGTATTCTGATTGATGAAAACGGTACGGCATCAGTCAATCCGGCTAATCAGGAGATGCAGCAAGACTTTGCCCGCCACGTCAAACGCATGAGCGTGCTGTAATGGCGACAGCCGTTTTCATGGTGTTAATGGTCTGCGGCTACTGGTATACCACCCGCGACATTTCATCGCGCTTCAAACTTAAACGCACCTTTGGCTGGGACGTCTATTTTCTGGTGGCGCTGTATGGCTGTATTTTTGTCCTGCAGGGTGTACTGGTCATAGCACTGCTATATCTGGCGCTGTGGGGGATTTCCGGTGTTATCAACTGGCTGCCCGCCTTGCCGCATTTGCATCAGGATGTGCACTACCAGCGTGATTTCATCAACTGGAGTTTCTTAGGCATTCAGGCACCGGTGGTGATTATGCTTGCCGTCTCCGTGATGCTGTGTCTGGTCCGCACTACCTGGTCACCGGGCTTACGCCTTAATACTGCCGGACGCAGAGAGTTGTACAAACAACTTACCCGCGCCAACGGCGTGGAAGGACTGTTGTATCAGTGTATGGAAGAGGGCGATATGGTATTCATCACCCTGCAGTCGCGGCGTGTTTATATCGGCATGGTGCATACCGCAAGGTGTGAAACAAGTTCGTCGGACAATGTGGTCGTGATCCCGATGGTCAGCGGTTATCGCGATAAAGACACACTGGAGCTGCGCGTTGAGCATAATTATGCCCGCTATTATCAGGAACATGGCATCACGCCGGTGTCAGATCCGGTGAGCGCGCTGAAGTTTCGTAAGGTGATTTTACTGAGCCAGATAGAAACGCTGTCGCTGTTTGACCCGTCAAGTGCCTGTGCGTTCGAGAAGCTTATTCCGCTGGTTGAAGAAGAAATGGCCCGGAAAATTGGTGAGAAGGACGCCTGAAATAAGGCGTCCTGCATGCATTACACGATAGTGAAGCTGAAATCACTCAGACCTTCGATGCCGCCGGTGATCACATCACCGCGCACTACCGGACCCACACCTGCTGGCGTACCGGTATAGATCAGATCACCGGGCTTGAGTTCAACCGCCTGAGAGAGATAGCTGATGACGTCCGCTACCTGCCAGATCTGGTCGCTCAAATCACCGCGCTGACGTTTTTCACCGTTCACATCGAGCCAGATTTTACCGGCAGCCGGATGACCTGTCTGACTCACGGGTTGCAGCGGATTCGCCGGTGCGGAATCATCAAACCCTTTGGCGAAATCCCACGGACGTCCCAGTTTCTTGGCCTGCGCCTGAATATCACGACGGGTTAAATCTACGCCCACGGTATAACCCCAGACGTGTGACAGCGCGTCTTCAGCGGCAATATCTTTACCGCCTCTGGCAATCGCAACGACCAGTTCTACTTCATAATGCAGATCGTCGGTCAGTGTCGGGTATGGCACATTGCCGCTGGCGGGAACCACGGCATCCGCCGGTTTGCCAAAAAAGAAAGGCGGTTCGCGGTCAGGATCATGACCCATTTCGCGGGCGTGTTCGGAATAGTTACGGCCAACACAATACACGCGGCGCAACGGAAAGCGGGCGCTCTGGCCTTCGACGGCGAGAGACGGAACTTCGGGTGCAGCAATTACATATTCAGTCATCGTATTCACTTCACAAAGTTATCGAATTAACATATTTGCAAAGCGAATCAACATTGACCAGTAAATTTATGTTACTGGTCAATGTGTCACTGTCAGGCCTTGTAACGCGGTGCGGCGTGAGCCTGCAGGAAGTTCGGTACCATTGCACTGCGCAGGGCATCAAATTCATCCCACTGTTTTTCGTCCTGCAATGGCGGAATGGTGATTTTTTCTTTGCGGTCAAAGCCCAGCAAGGCGGCATCCACCAGTTCACCCACTTCCATTACACCCGGCACTTCATCGATATTTTTGCCCGAACGTTCCCAGATTTCTGTACGCGTTGCGGCAGGTAATACGGCCTGAACGTACAGACCGCGCTCGGCCATTTCAAATTGCAGCGTCTGGCTGAAAGTCAGCACAAAGGCTTTGGTGGCGGAATACACCGCAGATTGCAACTCTGGCGTCAGCGCCATCACGGACGCGATATTAATAATCGCCCCGTCTTTATGCTTGATCAGACCGTCGAAAGCGACGCGTGAAAGACGCGCCACCGAGGTGACGTTCAGGGTGATCAGATTCCCGATGGCGTCAGCATCGCTGTTTTCAAAACCGGCTTTCAGCGAAGCCCCGGCGTTATTGATCAGCAGGGAAATCTGCGGTGTTGCACGGATAAAATCTTCTACCCGTGCCAGATCTTCGCTGCGGGTTAAGTCAGCGGGTAACACGGTGATTTTTACGCCGGTTTCATCCTGCAGGCGTTCAGCCAGTGTTTTCAGGCGCGTTGCATCACGGGCAACCAGCACTAAATCATAACCGCGTTTCGCCAGACGGTCGGCGTAAGTGGCCCCGATGCCGCTTGATGCGCCGGTGATTAAGGCCACGGACTGAGTGCGAATTGTATCTGACATAGTAGAACCTCGGTGTTGGATAGGGTGGTTTAATAATAAAACCAGGTGATTTTTAGCACTGGTGGTTTTATAATGCAACCAGATTTTTTAAACCGCATTGAGCAGGAAGTGCCATGAAACGAACCCGTCTGGAAAACACGCCTTGTCCGGCTGGCCGCGCGCTGGATCTCATCGGTGACTGGTGGACGTTGCTGATTGTCCGCGATGCGATGTACGGCCTCTCACGATTCAGTGAATTTCAGCGCAGTCTGGGGGCGGCGAAGAACATTCTCAGCTCCCGCCTGAAAGCGCTGGTTGCCGAAGGCATTATGAAGATTGAACCGGCGGCAGATGGTTCGGCGTATCAGGATTACGTGCTGACGGAAAAAGGGCTGGCGCTGCAACCGGTGCTGGTTGCGCTGGGGCAGTGGGGAAGTGAATATCTGTTTGAAGCCGGCGAAGCCTGCACGCAACTGGTAGATATCGAAAATCGCCAGCCGCTGCGTAAGCTGGAAATCCATGCGCAGGACGGGCGGGTGCTGGAAAGCCGGGATATAAAGGCGATTATTCCTGAATCTTGATCGAGAATTCGGTCGACTCCCTCCCCTG
>NZ_JYDF01000148.1:0-15455 GCF_003263525.1 Rahnella sp. NRRL B-41462
GCAGGGGAGGGAGCAAACCCACAACCTTGACCTTAGTGCAATAAATTATCCAGTCTGTCGTCATCAATCCCGTCCGGCTCCAGATGAGCCGTCACATCCGCAGACTTAAACAACTTGCTCACCGCCATTTCAGCCGCATCACCGATATCGTGCCCGACATCCACCGTCAGATTGCCATCAACCTCGACGTGAAACTCGACAAATACGCGGTCGCCGCCGTTGCGGGTGCGAATGTCATGTACACCGCGCACGCCTTCAACACTTAATACTGCCGCTTTCACGCGCTTGCGGTCATCTGCACTCAGTTCGCGATCAAGCAACTGGGTCAGTGCATCTGCCGCCATACCGCGCGCATTCCAGATCATATAGAAGGAAATCAACAGCGCGCCGATGGAGTCGGAACGCGTCCAGCCGAAGTAACGCTCGAAAATCAGCGCCAGCAGTACGGCAATATTCACCGCGACGTCCGTAATGTAGTGCGCGCGGTCAGCCGCGATGGCCGTTGATCCGGTACGTTTCACCACATAGGTTTGCATCAGCACCAGTCCGGTGGCGGCCAGCGAACTGCCGATGATCACCCAGATACCAAGACCGAGCTGCGCCAGGGGTTCCGGATTAATGATGCGCCCGATGGATTCACCGCCGAGCACCAGCCCCGCGCCGCCCAGTAACAGCGCCTGTACAAACGCGGCCACAGCTTCGGCTTTGCCGTGGCCGTAACGATGGCCTTTGTCTGCCGGCCGTCCGGCATAACGCACGCCGATCAGCGTCACCATCGAGGCCAGTACATCGACCAGACCGTCGGCGGCAGAGGTCAGCAGCGCAATCGAACCGGTGGCGGCCCATGCCCAGACTTTGACGCAAACCAGGATCAGCGCGACGCACAGCGACACCAGCGAGGCAATACGTGTCAGGCCTTTATAGGAAGGCGCGGGACGGGTCATGGGTTGACCCACAAGAATGGTTGTTGTTGGGAATGTTTCACAAAAATGTCCTGAAGCAGAGAATCAACTTTATTTGAAAAATACAAATACCAGCCCGGCATTATAACCCATTTCCAACTTTTAAGACGTTCCCTATGGTTTGGATCTTTGTGCTTTCCCTAAGGTTAATTGACATGGATTTACTTGCATTTACATCAATACGTTCTAGCTTAAAACAAGATTTCTTTGTTCCGGCGCGTGGCGGCCGATAATCAGAAGAGCACTATTCAGAAGAGCATTATGACAAACGATAACAAGACACAGCCCTCCGCGTCCGGCGACGCAAATACTGAACTCGATTCCAGCCAGGTAAAATCAGGAGGAGGTCACACCCGGGATCCCAAAGACCAGAAAAATCCCGACGACAGTAAACAGGATAACGATGAAAAGCGTAAAGGCCCCGGCAAGAAACCCCTGATCATCCTCGGGATTGTGGTAGTGGTGATGGTGGTCGTGGCACTGGTCTGGTGGCTGATGACCAAAGATCAGGTCAGCACCGATGACGCCTTTACCGAAGGTGATGCCGTCACCATCGCGCCGAAAATTGCCGGTTATGTCACTCATCTTGCGGTGAAAGATAACCAGTTCGTGAAGAAAGGCGACTTACTGGTGGAAATCGATCCGCGTGACGCGACCGCGCAGCGCGATCAGGCACAGGCTCAGCTCGGTCTGGCGGTCGCGCAGTTGCATCAGGCGCAGGCGCAATACGATCTGGCGAAAGTACAATATCCGGCGCAGCTTGCTCAGGCGAAAGCCCAGCAGACGCGGGCGGAAGCCAATTTGCTGAATGCCACTGCCGATTTCCGTCGTCAGCGCGGCGTAGACCCGCGTGCCACCACGCAACAAAATATTGATACGTCCAACGCGCAGGTGCGTTCTGCAGCCGCTGATCTGGAAAATGCCAAAGCGCAGGTGCAGGTTGCCGCGCAGGTACAGCTGAATATCCGTCAGGCTGAAACCAACGTCGAAGCTCGTCAGCAGCAGGTTGAACAGGCGAAAGCCCAGCTGGAAACGGCGACGCTCAACCTCTCCTATGCGCAGGTGCGCGCACCGTTCGACGGCTACGTCACCAAGCGTAATGTGCAGCTCGGTACGCTGGTTCAGGCCGGAACCTCGCTGTTCTCAGTGGTTTCAAAAGATATCTGGATCGCCGCAAACTACAAAGAATCGCAGCTCGAACGCATGCGCCCCGGCAACAAGGTAGAAATTACCGTCGATGCCTTCCCGGACATCAAACTTCACGGCCACGTTGACAGTATTCAACAAGGCACCGGTTCGCGCTTCTCGGCCTTCCCGGCTGAAAACGCCACCGGCAACTACGTGAAAATCGTTCAGCGCGTGCCGGTGAAAATCGTCATCGACAGCGGTCTTGATGAGAATCACCCTCTGCCGCTGGGTCTGTCTGTCGAACCGACGGTGACCGTCGAATGAATGAAGATCGCAGCTACTGGAAACCCAAGGCCAATCCGTGGGCAGTTGCCGCCGTCGTGACCATTGCGGTGTTCATGGAAATCCTGGACACCACTATCGTTAACGTGGCGCTGCCGCACGTCGCCGGTTCATTATCTTCCAGTTATGACGAATCGACCTGGGTGCTGACGTCCTATCTGGTGGCGAACGGTATCGTGCTGCCGATTTCGGCGTTTCTCAGCCGCGTGATGGGCCGCAAAACTTACTTCCTGATCTGTATCGGCATGTTCACCGTTTGCTCCTTCCTGTGCGGCATCGCCACCGAACTGTGGCAGATGATCTTATTCCGCATCCTGCAGGGCTTTTTCGGCGGCGGTTTGCAGCCGATCCAGCAATCGGTATTGCTGGATTACTTTAAACCGGAAGATCGCGGCAAAGCGTTTGGCCTTTCATCGATTGCCATTATTGTCGCGCCGGTCGTCGGCCCGACACTTGGCGGTTACATCACGGATAACTTCAGCTGGCGCTGGGTATTCCTGATCAATATTCCGGTCGGGATTATTGCCCTGCTGGCGATTTATCAGCTGCTGGAAGATCCGCCGTGGGAGCGCAAGGCAAAAGGCAAACTCAGTATTGATTACATCGGTATCGGGCTGATTGCGCTGGGTCTGGGCTGCTTACAGGTGATGATGGATCGCGGCGAAGACGATGACTGGTTCCAGTCCGGCTTTATTGTCACCTTTGCTGTGCTGGCGGCCACCGGGATTGTCGGCGCGGTTTACTGGTTGCTGTACGCCAAAAAACCGGTGGTCGATCTGCGCTGTCTGAAGGATAAAAACTTTGCTGTCGCCGGTTTACTGATGGCCGGTATGGCGATGATTCTGTATGGCAGTTCGGTGGTCATTCCGCAACTGGCGCAGCAGCAACTGGGTTACACCGCCACACTCTCGGGGCTGGTGATGTCGCCGGGCGCGGTGCTGATCGTGCTGTCGATCCCGCTGGTGCTGAAGCTGATGCCCGTTGTACAAACGCGTTACATCATTGCCTTCGGTTTCTTCCTGCTGGCGGCCTCGTTTATCTATTCGGCAACGCTGACACCTGATGTCGATTTTGAAACGCTGGTGCTGTACCGCAGCGCGCAGTCGATAGGGCTCGGTTTCCTGTTTGTGCCGCTGACCACTATCGCATTTATTACCATCCCGCAAAAAATGAACGCCGACGCTGCCGCGCTGTTTACCATGTTCCGTAACGTCGCGGGGTCGATTGGTATTTCGCTGGCGACAGCCGGTGTCACCGAGCGAACGCAGGCACACAGTGCGCATATGGCGCACAACATGTCGCCGCTCAATGAACAGTTTAATCAGGCGGTGAGCAAAAGCGCTGAGGCGATCCGTGATTTTGCCCACGTGGTCGGCGACCCGATGCAACTGGCGACCGTGCGCATGTATCAGGAGATGATTTCGCAATCGCGCATTCTGGCCTACATCGACGTATTCGGTTATTGCGCCATCGTCGCCGTTATTTTGATCCCGTTTTGTTTCCTGCTTTCGCCAGTTAAGAGCGAAGGTAATGCCGGAGCACATTAAGTTGAACAAGAAAAGCTCTACTCTGAGAAATCAGCCATCCGTGATGCCGTCCTGCTCCACCCTCTGCGAAGGCCGGGGCCGGAAGGGGGTTTTACATTCAGGCACCCGTTTTCTGACTCTCTCGACATTAACGCTGGTATTAGCAGCGTGCTCCGTTGGCCCGGATTATCAGAAGCCGAATCCGGTGACACCCTCGGCCTATAACGATATGACCCAGCCGAAAGACAAAGACGGCGCATCGATTGCCCTGCCCTCGGAGCCAAATCCGCTGTGGTGGAAAGCCTTTAATGACCCGCAACTCGACAGCCTGATCACCCGTGCGATTGCCGGGAATATTTCCCTGCAACAGGCAGTACTGCGTATCGCCGGTGCCCGCGAGCAGGTGAAACAGGCCGAAGGCGCCTGGCTGCCATCGGTGCAGGGCAGCGCGAAAATGACCCGTCAGCAGCTCGGTCTGAAAGGTATTCTCGATTCCAGCGGCGCCTCGCAACAGCTTGACGATCTCGGACCGGAAGCCTCCGGCGCGATCAGCACGGCTACGCGGCCGGTGAATTTGTATCAGGGCAATTTCGATGCCAGCTGGGAGCTGGATTTGTTCGGCGGCACACGACGTCAGGTCGAAGCCGCCAATGCCCAGACGCAATCGTCCATAGAACAACGCAACGATGCATTAGTTTCGCTGGAAGCTGAGGTCGCCCGTGCCTATCTGCAACTGCGTGGCGCGCAAAGCGTGACGGCAGCGATACAGACGCAAATCGATGTCGCGCAGCAAACCTTAGATCTGACACAAAACCGTCAGCAAAACGGACTGTCACCGCAGCTTGATGTCGAAAATGCCCGCGCACAGTTAGGTTCCCTGCGCGCCCAGTTGCCGCAATATCAGGCGCAGGAACGTCAGGCAATGAACGGACTGGCCGTGTTGCTCGGTCAGACGCCTGGCTCGCTGGATGCTGAACTTTCTGCCCCTAAACCGATGCCTGCCCTGCCCGCTGCCGTGCCGGTCGGTGTGCCGTCACAGCTGGCACGCCGTCGTCCGGACGTACGCAAAGCCGAGGCTGATCTCCACGCGGCAACCGCCAATATTGGTGTATCCGTCGCGCAGATGTTCCCGAGTATTTCGCTCACCGGCCAGTTCGGCATGCGTAACACAGACGTCAGTTATCTCGATAACTGGAGCAGCCATTTCTACTCCTTTGGCCCGCAGATTTCCCTGCCGATTTTCCAGGGCGGACGTCTGGTCTCCAGCGTGCATCTTTCCCGTGCGCAACAGGCGAATGCGGCGCTGAATTATCGCCAGACCGTGCTGACAGCGTTGCAGGATGTCGATAATGCGCTGGTGAATTACCGCACCGATCAGGATCAGGTCAGCGGTTTAGACCAGACGACCGAAGCGCTACAGACCGCGTTTGATCTGGCGAGCGACAGCTACCGCCAGGGGCTTTCTACCTTTATCAACGTGCTTGATGCCCAGCGCCAGCTGGCACAGGCGCATCAGCAATCCGCTGAAGCGAAAGTGAAAACCAGCACCGATCTGGTCTCGCTGTATAAAGCGTTAGGCGGCGGCTGGGAGCCGTATCAGAACGTCGATTTGCCGACCTACACCGTCTTTGGTCCGGCAGCCACGCCGGATGTGAAGGTACAAACCACGTCTGGCGTGACACCGTAACGCCTTATTAATGTGAAGAGATAAAATCTGACGGCGTGGACGGGGCAGGCAATGAAAAATTCTGCCTCATCCGCGCCACTTCTCTCACCGGCGTCAGCCCGAATAAGCGTTTAAATTCGCGGCTGAACTGCGACACACTTTCATAGCCTACCTGTGCGCTGGCCGCCGAGGCGGTCAGGTTATTGCGCAACATCAGTAATCTGGCCTGATGCAAACGGGTGGACTTGAGATACTGCATCGGCGACGTATCAGTGACGGTTTTAAAGTGACTGTGAAACGTCGGCAGGCTCATTCCCGCTTCTTTTGCCAGCGCATTCACATCCAGATGCGAGTGGTATTCTGCGTGCAGTTTTCGCAGGGCTTTTACCACTTTGCCAAATTGCCCTTGCAGGGTCAGTGCGCTGCGCAGCGTGCCGCCCTGAGCACCGGTCAGCACGCGGTAATACAACTCACGCATCATCGCCCTGCCCAGAATTTTTGCATCCAGCGGAGATGCCATCACCTGCAAAAAACGTAATACGCAAGCCCGCATCGTGTCATCCATCAGGCTCGACACCATACTTTTCGGCGATTCCGGCTGCGGGGCGTCATAAGCATCGAGCTGCAACATCAGTTCAGCCGCCAGGCTGAAATCGAGTCGCAGGTAAATTGCCAGCATCGGTTCACTGGCGGTGGCGTCAGTTTCCATGGTGAAAGGCACCGGCACCGATACGGTCAGATAATGCTGTGCATCATACAAATAGACATCATTACCTAAGAATCCGCGTTTTCTCCCCTGCACCACAATCACGATCCCCGGCTCATACAAAACCGGCGTGCGCAGCAGCGGACGGTTTGAACGTAAAAAACGCACATCTGCCAGCGTCGTCAGGTTGTAGCCTTCATGGGGCGTAAGCTGGTCCAAAAGCGCGATCATTTGCTCAGTCACTGTCAAAGATGGAAACGTCATATGAACCTGAAAATATGCAGCGGAAAGTGAATGAAGTGTCGCACCGGGAATCAGTCGCGTCCAGACGCCTCAGAGGAACAGGCAAACATCAGAGAGGATCGGGGCTACGGATTTGCTGTTGTCCCCCCTATTCTGCAAGTCCGCTTTTTACTGAGGAGTTTGTATGAGTCAGTCAAAATTATTATTCATCACCGGCGTCAGCAGCGGATTTGGCCGTGCGCTGGCAGAAGAAGCCCTGAAAGCAGGACATCGCGTGGTCGGCACGCTGCGTAATGCACAAGCCTGCGCAGAATTTGACGCGCTTGTCCCCGGCCGTAGTTTTGGTCGCATGCTGGATGTCACTGATTTCGAGGCCATCGCCCCGCTTGCGGCTGCCGTGGAACAGGAAATCGGCGCCGTTGACGTGCTGGTCAACAATGCCGGTTACGGGCATGAAGGTATTATGGAAGAGTCGCCGTTAAGCGAGGTGCTGCATCAGTTTGACGTCAATGTTTTTGGCGCGGTTGCGGTCATCAAAGCCTTCCTGCCGTATTTTCGTCAGCGTCGCGGTGGACATATTCTTAACATCACGTCGATGGGAGGCTTTATTACAATGCCGGGCATCAGCTATTACTGCGGCAGTAAATTCGCCTTGCAGGGGATCTCTGAAACACTGACCAAAGAACTCAAACCGTTCAATATTGCCGTCACGGCCATTCAGCCCGGGTCTTTTCGTACCGACTGGGCGGGACGTTCGATGGTGCGCTCACCGCGTGCCATCAGTGATTACGATGCCAGTTTCGACCCCGTGCGGGAAACGCGGGAAAAACGCAGCGGTCATCAGCCGGGCGACCCGCTAAAGGCCGCACAAGCGATGTTGCAGTTGCTCGATGCGCCTGAGCCGCCTGCCTCGCTGTTACTCGGCAGTGACGCCGTTAAATTTGTCAGGGAAAAGATGCAACAAATGCGTGAGGATATCGATATCTGGGAAACGGTCAGCCGGTCTGCCGATGGCTGAAACATTCTTTTAAAGATCCCGTCAGCGCATTTCCCGGAGACTGCGCTATTCTGTTCAGACACTGAAATCGTCCTGCCTGCGGGCAGGATTTTCGTCTGAATAACAATCGGGTAAAACAATGAATTCCATTTCCAACGAAGATAAAAAACCCAGCTGTGATTCAGTGATTAACAGCGTGGCTTACCGCGACGGTAAACGATTGCAGGATGTGACGGTCGAAGACATCAGCGAAGTCCTGAAAGAGCCCGATACCTTTGTCTGGCTCGGACTGTGGCAGCCGGAAGATGCCTATATGCGCAGCATTCAGGAAGAATTCGGTCTGCATGACCTGGCGATTGAAGATGCACTGACCGCCCATCAGCGACCGAAAATTGAGCAGTACGGCGAATCGCTGTTTATCGTTACGCACACTGCGCAGAAAGTGAATGAAACCATCGAGTACGGCGAAACACACCTGTTTCTCGGCAAAAACTTTCTGATCACCGTGCGTCACGGTGCGTCATCCAGCTATAAAGAAATCCGTAAACACGCCGAAGAACGCCCGGAAATGTTGAGTAAAGGGCCAGCTTATGCACTGTATTGCGTACTCGATTCCATCGTGGATAACTATCTGGAAATCCTGCATCAGTACACCGAACAGTTTGATGCCATCGAAAAACTGATGTTCCGCAACACCTTTAATCAGCAGGCGGTGCAGCAGGTTTATAGTCTGCGGCGGGATCTGCTCTCGCTGCGCAACGCCGCGGTACCGATGGAAGATATCTGTAATCAGCTCAGCCATCACTACGAAGAACTGATGCCTAAGAGCCTGCGGGCTTATGTGCGTGATGTGCAGGACCACGCTAATCAGGTGATCCGCACGACGGACGATGTGCGCGAAATGCTGTCGAACGCCATGCATGTGAATCTGGCGCTGGTGTCGGTGCATCAGAACGAAGTGGTACAGCGACTGGCGGGCTGGGGCGCGATTCTGGCGATCCCGACAGTGATTTTCAGTCTGTACGGCATGAACTTCAAAAACATGCCGGAGCTGGATGACTGGTGGGGATATCCGGTAACGCTGGGCGTCACTGTCGCCGGTTGTGTGTGGTTATACTGGAAGCTTAAAAAATCAGGCTGGCTGTAAGTTAATTATCACCTGAAAACACACGTTAATTAACATGCGAATAACAGAAACCGCTGTTATTCGCGTTCTTTAATTATCCTGACAATTTTAATCCTGACTTATTCTGTTTGTCCTTTCCTCTTCGCCTTATTTCCTTATATACTCGGTCGCATCTTCCTTACGGAAATAATATTCATCATGTCAGTTCGTTTCGCGATTTCACAGTTCATGCATTCGCTGCGCTTGCCCGGCAAGCGGGTCAGTGTGTTGCTGTTCGCGTTATGCTGGCTTGTCCTGAATGCCCAACTGGCGCTCGCCAGCCATCAGTGCGATATGCGCCCGCCGGTGGAAAACACCGCCATGGCACATAACATCACCATGCAAATGCCTGATTCTCCAGAGCACATGCAGAGTCAGTCGCTGTTGTGTGAGAAGCACTGTGCCCCTGAAAGAACCCAGTCTGACAGTGGTTCCGTGCCACTGGTGGCATTGCCCGTCGCTCCGGCATTAGCCATGCTCACCGTCGATGCCAGCACAGCGGTCACCACCGCGGACTGGATTGCGCCAACCGTCACTCCGCCTCCCGCTGAAGTTCAGTTCTGCCGATACAGAGAATAGCCCCTGCTGTCCTGAGTGTTTTTCCGCACTCAATATTAAATGAAATTGTTTTGCCAGATTAATGGCCAGTTTTTATCTAATGACAGTATTGGAGTATTTCCCATGCGTGCAATTTTAAATGTATTTACCGCAAGTCTTTTCTTTATTTCAGCTTATTCTTTTGCCGATGCTATGCCAATGAATCACGATGCTATGGCGATGCAGCATAATATGCAGGCCTATGAATCCGAAGGCGTGATCACTCAGTGGCAGTCTGATCGCGTGGGGATTTCCCATCACGCCATTCCTGCGCTGAAATGGCCGGCCATGACCATGAATTTCCGTCTGCCGCCGGAGATCGCCGCCAACTCCCTGCCCGCCGGTACGCCGGTCACCTTTAGCTTTGTCAAAACTGAGTCCGCTTATCAGTTACAGACACTGACACCGCTGAAACGCTGACCGGGAGATTCACCATGTTGACTTTACCGCGCCATCACCGGATGACGTGGCAATGGCTGCTGGCTTTTGTGCCGGTCAGCGCGTTTGCCACACCCGTTACCCTGCCGCAGGCGCTGGTCGCTGCGCAGGATTATTCCGCCGAGCTTTCTGCCAGTCGTCACCAGATCAATGCGCTGGATAACCGTGCCGATTCGGCCATGCAACTGCCGGATCCGAAGCTGAAATTCGGTATCGAAAACCTGCCGGTCAGCGGCGGCAACACCGACCGGTTTACCCGTGAAGGGATGACGATGGAACGTATCGGCATCATGCAGGATTACATCAGCAGCGATAAGCGCCAGCGCAAAGCCGACACGCTGCGTGCAGAATCCCGGGAAGTGGCGGCTACCCGCCAGAGTATCCGGGCACGTTTGCAACGCGATGCGGCGCTGGCCTGGATGGAACTGGCCATCGGCGGGCAAACCGTCTCGCAATTACAAAAACTGGTGGACGAAAGTCAGCGCCAGATTGGGGTTCAGCGGGGCGGTGTCAGCAGCGGCAGTTCGCTGCCCGCCTCGGTGCTGGACGCGCACCTGACGCTCATCAGCATGCAAGACAAACTGACCGAAGCCGAACGGGATGTTCAACTGGCGCGCACCCGCTTAAGCCAGCTGACCGGCATCGATCAGCCTGAAATTAACGGTGCCATTCCGCCTTTCACCGAACTTCCTCCACAGGCGTTACAGGCGACAAGCGTCGAACAACATCCTGAAATTATTCAGGCACGGCGTGAAGCCGATGTGGCGCAGGCGAAATCCTTGCAGTCAGCCATTGCGGCGCTGCCGGATGTCGGCGTGGAAGTCTATTACGCCCATCGTGCCGACAGTTATGAAGATCTGGCAGGGGTGATGTTTACCGTCGATCTGCCGCTGTTTACCGCTTCGCGTCAGGATAAAGATCACGCCGCCGATCAGTCGATGGCAATGGAAAGCAATGACCGGCTGGCGCAACTGATGCGCGACCATCAGGCGCAACTGACCAGTTTGCTGGCGCAATATCAGGCCGCCACCACGTTATGGCAGCGGCAAAAAAACAACGTTATTCCCCTGCAACAGCAACGCATCAGCGTGATTCAGGCACAGTATCGCGCCGGAAAAAGCAGCCTGAATGACGTTCTCGACGCCCGCCGCAACCTGATCGACAGCCAGATTTCCGAACGCAATGCCGGGCTGGAAGTGGCCCGCTATTGGGTCGCCCTGCGTTATCTGGCCCCCCAGGAGATTCATTAATGACTTCCGCTAAAACTTACAGCCTGCTGGCCGTCGCCATCATGGCCGCACTCGCCGCCGGTTACGTGGCTGGCCGTCACAGCCCTGCGGCGCAAACGCAGGCTTCTGCTGCTCCGGCCGAACGCAAAGTGCTGTACTGGTATGACCCGATGACGCCCGGCCAGCGTTTCGATAAACCGGGCAAATCGCCCTTTATGGATATGGATCTGATGCCGCGTTACGCCGATGAAGCCACGGATGACGGCGGTGTGACGGTCAGCGCCCGTCAGCAGCAAAATCTCGGTATGCGCAGTGAAAAGGTACAGCGACGGATGATTTCCGCACCGCTTAATGTGTATGGCACGGTCAGCGCCGATGAACGCAGCCTGCGCACGGTCGCCGCCCGTGCGAATGGTTTAGTCGAAAAACTTTACGTCGCTGCCAGCCAGCAGCCTGTGAAAAAAGGTCAGAAACTGGCCACACTGTGGATCCCCGACTGGACCGCCGCGCAGCAGGAATATCTGGCCGTGCGTCAGCTTGGCGACCGCAGCCTGACTGCCGCCGCCCGTCAGCGGCTGGCTTTGCAGTTTATGCCGGAAGACATTTTGCGCCGCGTCGATAAAACCGGTCAGCCGCAAACCCGCATCGACGTGGTCGCGCCGGAAGACGGTTATATCAGCCTGCTTTCCGTGCGTGAAGGGGCGCAGGTCAGCGCCACACAGCCGCTGTTCGAACTGACCAGTCTGAAACAGGTTTGGATTGTGATGGATTATCCGCCTTCTGCCGCCAGTCAGATCCAGATCGGCGGCAAAATTACGGCCAGTGCCGACAGTCAGCCGGGCGAGATATTTCACGGTACGGTCAGCGAATTGCTGCCGGATGTGGATGCCGTCAGCCGTACGCTGAAAGCCCGCGTGGTGATTGATAATCCGCAGGAAAAACTGCGTCCCGGCATGTACCTGAATTTATCGCCAGATGTCAGTGCGCAGACGGCGGTTCTGGCCATTGCGCAGGAAGCGCTGATCCAGACCGGCAGCCGCAATACCGTGCTGCTCGACGACGGCAACGGACATTTCACCCCGCAGAAGGTCACCATCGGCGTGACGCGTGATGGCTGGACGCAGGTACTTTCAGGCCTGGAAGAAGGTCAGTCTGTTGTCACCTCCGGACAGTTCCTGATCGACTCCGAAGCCAGCCTGCGCAGCGCACTGCCTGCCACCGACGCCCCCGCGCCGGACGCGCACCAGCACGGAGGTGATTTATGATTGCCGCTGTGATCCGCTGGTCGCTGAAGAACCGGCTGCTGGTGTTACTCGCCGCGCTGATGATGGCGGGCTGGGGCATCTGGTCATTGCAGAAAGCGCCGCTCGACGCCCTGCCGGATCTCTCCGATGTGCAGGTGATCGTGCGCGTGAGTTATCCGGGCAAGGCACCGCAAATCATCGAAGATCAGGTGACCTATCCGCTGACCACCACCCTGCTGTCAGTGCCCGGCGCGAAAACCGTGCGCGGCTTTTCGATGTTCGGTGATGCCTATGTTTATGTGTTGTTCGATGATGGTACCGATCCTTACTGGGCGCGCTCCCGCGTGCTGGAATACCTGAGTCAGGTTCAATCCTCACTGCCCGCCGGAGCCAAAGCCTCGCTGGGGCCGGATGCCACCGGCGTCGGCTGGATCTATGAATACGCGCTGATCGACAAAACCGGCAAACACAGCCTCGAACAACTTCGTGCCCTGCAGGACTGGACGCTGCGTTATGACCTGAAAACCGTACCGAATGTCTCTGAGGTCGCCAGCATCGGCGGCATGGTGCGTCAGTATCAGGTGGTGGCCGATCCGCAACGGATGCGCGCCCGGGGCGTGACGCATCAGCAACTGGTGACCGCGCTGCAAAACGCTAATCAGGAAAGCAGTGGCTCGCTGCTGGAAATGGGCGAGGCCGAATACATGGTGCGCACCTCCGGCTATCTGAAAAGTCTGGATGATTTCAACAATGTGGTCGTGACAGTCAACAGCGGTATTCCGGTGCTGCTGGCGGATGTCGCCACCGTCCGCACCGGCCCTGAACTGCGGCGCGGCGTGGCGGAACTTAACGGTGAAGGTGAAGTGGCGGGCGGCGTGATTGTTATGCGCTCGGGTAAAAATGCACTGGAAACCCTGAAGGCGGTGAAAGAGCGGCTACATGCCCTCGCCCGCACGCTGCCTGCGGGGGTGGAAATCGTGCCGGTCTACGATCGCCAGCCGCTGATTGAAAACGCCGTCGAAACGCTATCGCATAAACTGCTGGAGGAATTCGCGGTAGTCGCGGTGGTCTGCGCGCTGTTTCTGTTCCATTTCCGCTCGGCGCTGGTGGCGATCATCACCCTGCCGCTCGGCATTCTCGGCGCGTTTATCGTCATGCATTATCAGGGGGTCAGTGCCAATATTATGTCGCTCGGCGGTATTGCGATTGCCATCGGCGCCATGGTCGATGCGGCGATTGTGATGATCGAGAATATGCATAAGGTGCTGGAGCAATGGCGGCACGATCATCCCGGCCAGCAGCCTGCGTCGGCGGATTACTGGAAGGTGTCTGAGCGTGCCGCCACGGAAGTGGGTCCGGCGCTGTTTTGCAGTTTGCTGATCATCACCCTGTCGTTTATTCCGGTGTTTTCGCTGGAAGCACAGGAGGGCCGGATGTTCTCCCCGCTGGCATTCACCAAAACCTACGCGATGGCGGTGTCTGCCGGGCTGGGCATCACTCTGGTGCCGGTGCTGATGGGCTATTTTATTCGTGGCAAAATTCCTGATGAAAATGCCAGCCCGATCAACCGCTGGCTGATTGCCGCCTACCAGCCGGTGCTTTCTGCCGTGCTGAAACGTCCGAAAACCACGCTATTATTCAGCGGCCTGTTCCTGCTGGTGTCTCTGTATCCGCTGGCAAAACTGGGCAGTGAATTTATGCCGCCGCTCGATGAAGGCGACCTGCTGTATATGCCGTCGACGCTGCCGGGGATTTCAGCCCGCGAAGCCGCACGGTTGTTGCAGCAGACGGATCGGTTAATCAAAACTGTGCCCGAAGTCGCCAGTGTATTTGGCAAGGCCGGACGCGCCGACAGCGCCACTGACCCGGCGCCGCTGACCATGATCGAAACGACCATCCGCTTTAAACCGAGGGACCAGTGGCGACCGGGCATGACGCCGGACAAACTGGTGACAGAACTCGACAACGCGGTGAAATTGCCCGGCATCGCCAACGTCTGGGTACCGCCTATCCGCAACCGTCTCGACATGCTGGCCACCGGCATCAAAAGCCCGGTGGGCATCAAGGTGAACGGCAATAACGTTGCACAAATCGAGCAGATCGCCCAGCAGATCGAGCATATCGTGAAACAGGTGCCGGGCGTGACTTCGGCACTGGCCGAAAGGCTGGAAGGTGGTCGTTACGTCGATATTGATATTAACCGGCGTGAAGCGGCACGTTACGGTGTCACGGTGGCTGAATTACAGTCGCTGGTCTCAACGCTGGTCGGCGGGGAAAATATCGGCGAAACGCTGGAAGGCCGCGAGCGTTATCCCATCAACCTGCGTTATCCGCGTGAGCTGCGCGACAACGTGCAGGCGCTGCGGGATTTACCGGTGCTGACCGCCTCCGGCGCACAGGTGCCGCTGTCGGCGCTGGCATCCGTCAACGTCACCGATGGCCCGCCGATGCTGAAAAGTGAGAACGCCCGTCTTTCAGACTGGATCTATGTGGATTTGCGCGGACGAGATTTGAAATCTGCCGTCGAAGACATGCAACAGGCGGTCAGCCAGCAGGTAACATTGCCGGAAGGGGTGACGGTCAGTTGGTCGGGGCAATTCGAGTATCTTGAACGCGCCACGGCAAAACTGAAAATCGTGCTACCGGTGACACTTTTGATCATCTTCGTCCTGTTATACGTGACGTTCAGCAGCGTGCGCGACGCCCTGCTGATCATGGCGACACTGCCGTTTGCCCTGACCGGTGGCGTCTGGCTGTTGTACCTGCTGAGTTTCAATCTGTCGGTCGCCGCCGCCGTCGGGTTTATCGCCCTGGCCGGGGTTGCCGCCGAGTTCGGGGTGATCATGGTGCTGTATCTGAATCAGGCGGTGCAACGTCAGCAAAAAGCCGGCGGGGATATGAGTGAGGCAGAACTGTGCGACGCCATTCACCACGGTGCGGTGTTGCGCGTCCGGCCAAAAGCCATGACTGTTGCCACTATCATGGCGGGTTTACTGCCGATCATGTGGGGCGGCGGAACCGGTTCAGAAGTGATGCAGCGTATTGCCGCGCCGATGATCGGCGGCATGGTGAGTGCCCCGTTGTTGTCGATGCTGGTGATTCCGGCGGTGTATTTGCTGATGCATCGGAGAAGGAATAAAAAAAGTTTAAGGGAAAGCCCCTCCTCTTCGCAGCGGGGGAGCCGAACGGATCATTCTTAGGGTTTTTGTCCT
>NZ_JYDF01000149.1:0-3936 GCF_003263525.1 Rahnella sp. NRRL B-41462
CAGCCGTTTTTCTGTGCTTCCAGCACCATGCGCGCCAGACGCGGATCCACCGGCAACTGCGCCAGTTGACGACCGAGCGGTGTCAGCGTATAGCGGCCATCGACGGCGTTATTAATGGCGTTCAGCTCTTCCAGCAGACGGACGCCATCCTGAACATTGCGTTTGTCCGGCGCCTCAACAAACGGGAATGCGGCGATATCGCCCAGCCCCAGCGAGGTCATTTGTAAAATGACGGAAGCCAGATTGGTGCGCAGAATTTCAGGGTCGGTGAATTCCGGGCGCGAGAGGAAATCCTGCTCCGAATACAGGCGGATACAGATACCTTCGGAAACACGTCCGCAGCGGCCTTTACGCTGGTTAGCCGACGCCTGCGAAACCGGTTCGATCGGCAGGCGCTGCACTTTGGTGCGGAAACTGTAGCGGCTGATACGCGCGGTGCCGGGATCAATGACATATTTGATACCCGGCACGGTCAGTGAAGTTTCGGCGACGTTGGTCGCCAGCACGATACGGCGACCGGAGTGCGACTGGAATACGCGGTTCTGCTCGCTGTTCGACAGCCGCGCATACAGCGGCAAAATCTCGGTGTGAGGCAAATCCAGACGGTTCAGCGCATCGGCGGTATCACGAATTTCACGCTCACCGCTCATGAAGATCAAAATGTCGCCCATGCTTTCGCGACCGAGTTCATCGACCGCATCGAAAATCGCCTGCAACTGGTCACGATCCACATCATCTGCGTCATCCACAATCGGGCGATAACGCACGTCAACAGGATACGTCCGGCCGGAAACTTCAATGACCGGTGCATGATTAAAATGACGCGAGAACCGCTGCGGATCGATAGTTGCCGAGGTAATAATGACTTTCAGATCGGGGCGTTTTGGCAGCAACTGACGCAGGTAACCGAGGATAAAGTCGATATTCAGGCTGCGTTCATGCGCTTCATCGATGATCAGCGTGTCGTACTGCATCAGCATGCGATCCTGCTGGATCTCCGCCAGCAAGATACCGTCGGTCATCAGCTTAACGAGGGTGTTTTCACTGACCTGATCGTTAAAGCGAACTTTATAACCGACCGTGTTACCGAGCGTGGTATCCAGCTCATCGGCAATACGGTTGGCCACAGTACGCGCCGCCAGACGTCGCGGCTGGGTATGACCAATCACGCCTTTAATCCCGCGACCGAGTTCCATACAGATTTTCGGGATCTGCGTGGTTTTACCGGAGCCGGTTTCACCTGCAACAATCACTATCTGGTGATCGCGGATAGCGTTATAGATGTCTTCTTTCTTCTGGCTGACCGGCAAGTTTTCCGGATAGCTGATTTTTGGCCGTGAGGCTTCACGGGCACTGACTTTTTTCAGGCTCTCGTTGATGGCGGTCTGGATTTCAGCACTTAACGCGTCGAGTGCTTCAGGTTTATCAATCTTTCTGGCACCCTGCAAACGGCGTTGCAGGCGTTGCCGGTCACGTAGCATCAGCCCGTCTAACTGCGCTGATAATGCCGCGAGCGGTGATTTCACGTTCACAATTCCTTGTTGCATGTCAGCCGGAGAGCAAAACGTCTGCGCCAGCTGAATCTGAATGGGTGATGAGGAAGGTTTAAGCCTTGCCTGCTTGTGTCTATGTTAACACAAGGTATTGAACATGCTGAAAACGGGTGATTACGCCACAGGATTTAAGTTGTTCAAAAAAATCGATGATAGGTCTCTAAATATTGCGCTATCACTGAATAAGCTTTGTGAATAAAGTAAGTTCCATTCGGGGGACGTTCTGGTTATAAAAAACCATTCCCTATGTATCACACAGTTAAGGAACTCACTAATGAGCAAAGTACTCGTTCTGAAATCAAGCATTCTGGCTAACTTCTCTCAGTCAAACCAACTGGCCGATTACCTGATTGCACAGTATCAGTCTGCAAACAGCGGTTCTGCCGTGACAGTTCGTGACCTGGCGGCTAACCCAGTCCCTGTATTAGATGGCGAACTGGTTGGCGCACTGCGTCCTTCCGATGCTCCGCTGACGCCACGTCAGGAAGAAGCACTGGCGCTGTCTAACACCCTGATTGACGAACTGCAGGCGCATGACGTGATTGTTATCGCTGCACCCATGTACAACTTCAACATCCCGACTCAGCTGAAAACGTATTTCGACCTGGTTGCCCGTGCTGGCGTGACGTTCAAATACACCGAGAAAGGCCCTGAAGGCCTGGTGAAAGGTAAACGCGTTATCGTTCTGACCAGCCGTGGTGGTATTCATAAAGACACCCCAAGCGACCTGGTTGCCCCATACCTGTCTCTGTTCCTGGGCTTCCTGGGGATGAGCGACGTAGAATTCGTTTACGCGGAAGGTATTGCTTACGGTCCTGAAGTGGCGACCAAAGCACAGACTGATGCGAAAGCAGCAATCGATGCCGCCATCAAAGAACTGGCTGCTGCATAATTATCGTTATCACAATCTGAGCACCCATTCACTTAAGAATCTGTCCGTTCCGCTCAGATGATGTTGTGATAAAGCTATTGCGCGCTGAAAGGCGCGCTTTTTTTTGCCTGCGATCCTCTGCTTACTTCTGCAACCACTTACCATTTATGCCACGGACGTATTCGCCCTTCCCGGCACGGGCGACCAGCTTTTGTCCGGCGAGTTTTGCCACATCGTCGGTGCTGACGTTATTGTCCCGCGCCACCTGTTCGTATTGCTGTTTGCGCCCCTCGTTAATTTTTGTCGCCAGCGCGACACTGTCGGCGTCTTGTTTCAGCGGTGCCAGATAGCCGGACAAGGTTTCGCCCACGCGCCCTTGCTGTTTGGCTTCATTGAGCGTTAACGCGAACGCCTGACTGCAAAACAGTAAACCACCCGTCAGTAACATCAGGCTGATTCTCCTGATGCTGTTTTTATTGAAAAATATCGCGGACATAGTGGCCCCTAGAATAAATCGCTTTGATTCTTCAACAGATTTTCCACGTCTTTATCCACTTTGATATGGATCTCGTGTTCGATTTTCACGTTCATGTTGATGGTGATCGGCTCTTTCGGCGCGGCCAGTTCGATACGCGGCACGCAACCGCTGAGCATCATTACGCAAAGCGCCACGCCCGGGCCGACAATTCGCAATTTCATTGTTCCTTCCTCACTGTTGGATCCTTTTTCTGTCCCGCCGCAGACGGATTTTTTGACAGCGCATCAGCAGGCAAAGACATCTGCTGTTGCAGCCATTCCTGAAGATTGTCGCCAAAACGCAAACTGCGCCAAAGCTGATAGATATTTTCCTCATGGGAATAATTGAGGACAATTTCACGTTTTTCTTTATCGCCACCGTGCGTCGTGTCGGTGTAATTCACACCGTCAACTTTAGCCTTCATGGTCAGCACACCAAGATTATCCAGACTGACCTGCGCATCGGAACGGCTGATTTCCAGATAGCGCAGCAGGCCAATGACCATATTGTTGGCGAAATTGCCGCTGGCCATTGCATCGGCAAATTGCGGGTCGAGGCGCAGCGTCAGGCTGCCATCGTTTCTGATCCAACCGTTATGGATGATCCACTGCGGATTTTCCACATACAGCGGCAACTCACCATAAATCACACCGGACATCGCCAGTTGCTTGGGTTTCAGCGCCGTAAACAGTTCGCTGAGATTGATCTTTTCCAGCTTCAGCACGGCCGCATCATGCTGCGGCATACGCAGCGCCGACAAACTGAGATGACCACGCAATATATCGACGCCCAGATTGCTCAGGGTCAGTGGCGTTTGTTCACTCCACGGATAATGTCCCTGTAAATCGGCCGTCACGTTCTGCATTTTGACCAGATTGTTCACTTCGCCGATACGCAGCGTCACCGGCTTTTTCACGCCGAGCTGCCAGACCTGATCCTGAAGGCGATACGGCAGGCTGAAATCCAGCCCGCTCAGGTCGCCGTCTTGCATCCAG
>NZ_JYDF01000015.1:0-77983 GCF_003263525.1 Rahnella sp. NRRL B-41462
CGGGGTTTTTTATTGCCTGTAACATGGCGATTAACGCCTGGAGATTTGGTCGAAAATTCCGTCTGTCGCAAAATGGTCTTTCTGCGCCTCAGCCCAGGTACCTGCAACCTGATCAATGGTGAACAGTTTCAGTTTCGGGAATTCAGCCGCGAATTTCTTCTCCACTTCCGGATCACGCGGACGGTAATAATTTTCTGCCGCGATAGTCTGGCCTTCCGGCGAGTACAGGTATTTCAGGTAAGCATCCGCCACTGTACGGGTATCACGCTTATCCACGACTTTATCAACCACAGAAACCGTTGGCTCCGCCAGAATCGATTCGCTTGGCGTGACGATTTCGAACTTATCTTTGCCGACTTCTTTTGTTGCCAGCAACGCTTCGTTTTCCCAGGCAATCAGCACATCACCGATACCACGTTCAACGAAAGTATTCGTTGCGCCACGTGCACCGGAGTCCAGCACTTCGACGTTTTTATACAATGCTTTCACGAAATCCTGAGCCTTCGCTTTGTCATTGTTGTTGTGATGCAACGCGTAACCCCAGGCTGCCAGATAGTTCCAGCGTGCGCCGCCAGACGTTTTAGGGTTCGGCGTAATCACCGATACACCCGGTTTGATCAAATCATTCCAGTCATGAATTTGTTTCGGGTTGCCTTTGCGCACCAGGAACACAATGGTGGACGTGTAAGGCGCAGAGTTGTCCGGCAGGCGGGTGATCCAGTTTTTATCGATACGGCCGCGTTCTGCAATAGCATCAACGTCATAAGCCAGCGCCAGTGTTACCACATCCGCTTCAATGCCATTAATTACTGACGTAGCCTGTTTGCCTGAGCCACCATGCGACTGGCGTACGGTGACGGTATCACCGGTTTTGCCCTGCCAGTATTTACTGAATGCCTTGTTATATTGTTCATAGAATTCGCGGGTTGGATCGTATGACACGTTCAGAATCTGAATATCTTTGGCAATTGCTCCGGTTGCCACCAACAGCAATCCCAAACCTGCAGCCCATTTACGCATCGTACTCTCCCGAAATAGTTTCTATGGATTTCATTTATTTGTTCGTTAAAGAGAGCGTGCCAGATAAAAACGAAACACATAAAGAATAAAAGGTTTTTTTCTATTACTTTATGGAATAAACAAAAAGAGTGGCGAAAAAAAACCTCCCGCAAAGGAGGTTCTTTTAAACACGCAATAAGCTGAATCAGAAAAGTTTTTTCGCCGTGTCGTACCAGTCTTCTTTAAATTTGCTTTTCTTGTTCTCTGGCGCGATACAAATCGAGATGAGTTCGTGAACCATTTTCTCGTTTTCAACACCCACGCAGAAACCGCCCTGAGAATAGTCACGATCTTCTTCCAGCAACAGGTCAACAGCATACGCACCCATGCGGGAAGCCAGGATACGGTCATAAGCGACAGGTGCGCCGCCACGCTGAATATGACCTAATACCGTGCCACGCGTTTCACGACAGGTTTCTTTCTCGATGTATTTAGCCAGTTCTTCAATGTCATCTAACTTCTCGGTGATGGCAACGATGGCATGTTTTTTGCCTTTCGCGATACCGGCTTTGATTTCAGCAACCAGATCATCACGTTTGAATTCAACTTCAGGGATAGCGATAAATTCGCAACCCCCGGCAATCGCTGCTGCTAAGGTCAAATCACCGCAATAACGGCCCATCACCTCAACAATAGAGATACGCTGGTGTGAAGAGGAGGTATCACGTAAACGGTCAATGGCTTCAACCACTGTGCCCAGCGCCGTGAAGAAACCGATAGTGTAGTCAGTGCCCGCAACGTCGTTATCGATTGTGCCTGGCAGGCCGATGCAACGGATGCCACCTTCTTTGGTCAGCAGGTCTGCACCGGCATATGAACCGTCACCGCCGATAACCACAAGGCCATCGATACCACGGTCTTTCATATTCTGCAGCGCAACTTTACGCATTTCTGGATCACGGAATTCCGGGAAACGTGCTGAACCCAGGAAAGTACCGCCACGGTTGATCATATCGGAGACGCTGTAGCGATCCAGTTTGCGCATGCGGTTTTCATACATGCCGAGGTAGCCATCTTCAATACCGTAGACTTCCAAATCTGCAGATAAAGCGGCGCGGACAACGCCACGGATCGCAGCATTCATGCCTGGGGCATCGCCACCACTTGTCAGTACACCAATTTTTTTGATCATGACTACCTCTGAACTTGTAGATGCAATTTCTTAAGAATCTTGAGCCAGCCTGTTGGGCGAATTTTTTTTATGCAGCCAAAAGGGCTTATTAGCGTTTGAGCCTATAGTATAACAAAACACCGGTGCTGAATTGATTCAAGTCAGCAAGAATACGCATACACCGCTCGGTACATCGCAATTTACTGATTCATACGGCTTTTACAAGATATTTCCAGTTCGTTACGATCACATTTCCACCTTGTTAATTTCCTGTTCTGCAAATCCAACCCAAATTGAGGACAAAAAAAACCCCACCTTTCGATGGGGGAAGACAGGGATGGTGTCTATGGCAAGGAAAAACAGGGATCTTACTCGGTCGTGCTGGTACTACTCGTCTTCTGGGCAGAAGAGGGCTGTAATCCAGATAACTGCATTTGCATCTGTTTCATGCGCTGCTCATGTTTCTGGTTCAATACATCTTTTTGCTCAGGGGTCAGCAGATTAAACATCTGGTTGCGGATGCGGGCCATTTCGACCTGACGATCCACCTGCTCCTGAGCCATTAATTCAGCTTGTGCTCGCACGGCGGCCTGATCAAACTTTTCGGCGGTAACCAGCCTGTGCATCGTTTCTATCTGTTCTACATTTACATGGGGTAGATCTTTACGAGCCTGGTGCATCAGGTCACGCATTTGCTGGCGCTGTTGCTCAGTAAGATTTACACCATCAAACATGGTGTTGCGTTCCTGAGGCTTATCCAACATCGTGCTATCATGTTCTGCTGGCATCGCCGACACTGGTTTCGCACCATCTGCTAAAACGACACCTGAACTCAGCGTCAGAAGCGTGGCCAAACCGAATGAAGCTGCCTTAAACATCACATACTCCTAAAGTCTTTATCGCTTCATCGCGAATCATTGAAAAGCAGTCTAAACCTGCTGCTGCAAACAAGCGTCAGTGCTTGTAAAAGTACGTAAAGTCATGGAATAGCGGCAATTGATGACGTATTTTGCGTCTAGAGGTAAATACAATGAATAAAATTTTGTTAGTTGATGACGACCGTGAACTGACTTCACTTTTGAAAGAATTGCTCGAAATGGAAGGCTTTAATGTTGTAGTGGCTTACGACGGTGAGCAGGCATTAGAGAAAATCGATAATACCATCGATCTTCTGTTACTTGACGTGATGATGCCGAAGAAAAACGGCATTGAAACCCTTAAAGAATTACGCCAGCGCCATCAGACGCCAGTGATTATGTTAACTGCTCGTGGCAGTGAATTAGACCGTGTCCTCGGCCTCGAACTGGGTGCCGATGACTATCTGCCAAAACCGTTTAACGACCGTGAGCTTGTGGCACGTATCCGGGCCATGTTGCGGCGTTCTAACTGGAGCGAACAGCAGCAAACCAATGAGAACAACGGTTCACCGACGCTTGAAGTCGATGGCTTACAACTGAACCCCGGCCGTCAGGAAGCCAGCTTTAACGGTGAAGCGCTGGATTTAACCGGCACTGAATTCACCCTGTTGTACTTACTGGCAAAACATCTCGGACAGGTCGTTTCCCGCGAACATCTGAGTCAGGAAGTGCTGGGTAAACGTCTGACGCCGTTTGACCGTGCTATTGATATGCACATCTCCAATTTACGCCGTAAATTACCCGATCGTCAGGACGGACATCCATGGTTTAAAACCCTGCGTGGACGCGGTTATCTGATGGTTTCTGCTTCATGATAAACAGTCTTACGGCACGTATTTTTGCCATTTTCTGGTTCACATTAGCCTTAGTGCTGATGCTGGTATTAATGGTGCCGAAACTCGATTCACGCCAGATTACGCCGTTGCTTGATAACGAGCAGCGGCAAGGCCTGATGATTGAACAACACGTTGAAGCTGAACTGGCGACCGATCCTGCCAATGACCTGATGTGGTGGCGCCGGTTGTTCCGTGCCATCGACAAATGGGCACCGCCGGGTCAACGCTTGTTGCTGGTGACCAGCGAAGGGCGCGTTATTGGCGCTCAGCGCAATGAAATGCAGATCGTACGTAACTTTATCGGCCAGTCGGATAACTCAGATCGTCCAAAGAAGAAAAAATATGGTCGCGTCGAAATGGTGGGGCCTTTCTCCGTTCGTGATGGCGAAGACAACTACCAGCTTTACCTGATGCGCCCCGCCAGCAGTTCTCAGTCTGATTTTATCAACCTGATGTTCGACCGTCCGCTATTGCTGCTAATCGTCACCATGCTGATCAGCGCCCCGCTGTTGCTCTGGCTGGCGTGGAGCCTGGCAAAACCTGCACGTAAGCTGAAAAACGCCGCAGACGACGTTGCACGCGGCAATCTCAAGCAGCATCCGGAACTCGAAGCCGGACCGCAGGAATTCCTTGCGACAGGTGCCAGTTTCAACCAGATGGTCAGCGCACTCGAACGAATGGTAACAGCACAGCAACGGCTGATTTCGGATATCTCACACGAGCTACGTACCCCACTGACGCGCCTGCAACTGGCCACCGCGTTGATGAGACGTCGTCATGGTGAGGGTAAAGAGCTGCAACGTATCGAAAATGAGGCTCAGCGCCTTGATGGCATGATCAATGACCTGCTGGTGTTATCACGCAGCCAGCATAAAAATGAATTATCGCGCGAAACCCTGAAGGCCAGCGAATTGTGGGCGGGTGTGATTGATGATGCACAGTTTGAAGCCGAACAGATGGGTAAAAACCTTGAGGTCACGTCGCCACCTGGCCCGTGGAAACTGATCGGTAATGCTGCGGCTCTCGACAGTGCGCTGGAAAACATCGTCCGTAACGCCCTGCGTTATTCGCATCATCACATTGTCCTGAACTTCGCCCACGACAGTGAAGGGATCACCATCACCGTTGATGACGATGGCCCTGGTGTGAGTGAAGAAGATCGTGAACAGATTTTCCGTCCGTTCTACCGCACTGATGAAGCGCGTGATCGGGAATCCGGCGGCACCGGCCTTGGGCTGGCGATCGTGGATACCGCGGTTCAGCAGCACAGAGGCAAGGTAAAAGCCGAAGACAGCCCGCTGGGCGGCCTTCGTTTGATTATCTGGCTGCCGCTGCACCAGCGTTAAGATTCTGCTATTCTGCGTCCCTCTATCAGGGGGACGCATGCTTAACATTGTTTTATTTGAACCAGAAATCCCGCCCAACACCGGCAACATTATCCGCCTGTGTGCCAACACCGGATGTCAGCTTCACCTCATCGAACCTTTGGGCTTTGGCTGGGACGATAAACGTCTGCGCCGTGCCGGGCTCGATTACCATGAATTCGCCCATATAAAGCATCACGCTAATTATGACGCTTTCCTCAGCAGCGAAAATCCACAACGTCTTTTTGCCCTGACAACCAAAGGCACGCCAGCGCACAGCGCCGTGAGCTATCAGGATAATGATTTCCTGCTGTTTGGCCCCGAAACTCGCGGCTTACCGGCGTCTATTCTGGATAATCTGCCCGCACAGCAGAAAATTCGCATTCCTATGCGCGCAGAAAGTCGCAGCATGAACTTGTCGAATGCTGTTTCTGTGGTGGTTTATGAAGCCTGGCGTCAACTGGGATATCCGGGCGCATTGCTGAAAGAATAGCGGAATGGAAGTGAAGAAGATGGCATGCAGATTCATGCCATCTGAAAAACCGTCAGATACCGTCGCCGAATTCAAAACCCTGCGCAATACCGTTGAAATGCTGATCCATATCCATGGAAGGACGCTCGCTTTCCGGACGCCCGACAATTCGCGCCGGAACGCCTGCAGCCGTGGTGTGCGGAGGAACGGATTGCAACACGACTGAGCCCGCACCGATTTTCGCACCAGCACCCACTTCAATATTGCCGAGGATTTTCGCACCGGCACCAATCATGACGCCTTCACGGATTTTAGGGTGGCGGTCACCGCAGGTTTTTCCTGTACCACCAAGCGTCACAGATTGCAGAATCGATACGTCATTCTCAACCACGGCCGTTTCACCGATGACAATCCCGGTGGCGTGGTCAAACATGATGCCGCAGCCAATACGCGCCGCCGGGTGAATATCTACGCCGAATGACACTGAAATCTGATTTTGGAAATAAATCGCCAGCGCTTTACGATCCTGCTTCCACAGCCAGTTACCGATACGGTATGCCTGCAGCGCGTGGAATCCTTTCAGATAGAGTAACGGGGTGGAATATTTGTCGACTGCCGCATCACGCTGATGCACAGCCAGAATGTCACGGGCAGCAGAGAGGATCATTTGTTCGTCGTTGCGATAGGCTTCTTCGACAACTTCACGGATCGCCATCGCAGGCATAATCGGATTGCCCAACTTGTTGGCCAGAATGTAGCTCAACGCGCCGCCCAGCGTTTCATGTTTTAGCAACGTCGCATGGAAAAAACTGGCCAGCATCGGTTCACACTCAGCCAGCGCTCTCGCCTCTGATTTAATGTTATTCCAGACCAGTTCTAATTCTTCTAGCGACATCACTTTTCCTTACGACTTTGCAAGTTCGGGTAATAAAAAGCCGCCCTGTCGGGAATACCAACAAGGTGGCTATTCTGCAGATGCCTTTCAGTGGCTGTGTTTTTCATCCTTGCTCGCACGGGCAAGCAAACTGATCGCCGCTTCACGCGCATCTTTACCGCAGTACAAGACCTGGTAAATCTGTTCAGTGATTGGCATTTCAACGTTATTACGCTGCGCCAGAGCCCGTACTTCTTTCGTATTGCGATAGCCTTCAACAACCTGACCGATGGTGTCCTGAGCAGTCTGAACATCCTTGCCTTGCCCCAGCATAATGCCAAAGCGACGGTTACGGGACTGGTTATCTGTGCAGGTTAACACCAAATCACCCAAGCCTGCCATGCCCATAAATGTGGCCGGATCAGCGCCTAAAGCGGAACCCAGGCGGGTCATTTCAGCCAGACCACGGGTAATCAGCGCGGTTCTTGCATTAGCCCCAAAGCCGATACCATCGGACATTCCGGCACCAATCGCGATAACGTTTTTAATCGCACCGCCCAACTGAACCCCGATAAAATCGGGATTGCTGTAAACACGGAAGCTTTTGCCACAGTGCAGCAATTGCTGCAGATCTTCGGCAAAACTGGCATCAGTGGCGGCCAGTGAGATTGCCGTTGGCATACCTGCCGCCAGTTCTTTGGCGAATGTCGGCCCGGAAACCACCGCTAACGGAATGGCATCACCGAGTTCTTCGCGTGCGACATCCTGCAACAGACGGCCGGTTTCTGCTTCCAGCCCTTTCGTCGCCCATACCACACGCGCATCAGGGCGCAAATGGGGTTTCAGCTGACGCAAAACGTCACCAAATACATGGCTGGGTACCACAACCAGCACATTACGGCTGGCCGCTAACGCGACAGACAGATTGGTTTCGAGCAACAGATTATCGGGGAACGGAACATCAGGAAGGAATTCCTGATTACAACGGGCACGTTGTAATGCGTTGATGTGGTCGGGATTATGTCCCCACAGCACAACGGGATGGCCATTTCTGGCAAGAGTAATCGCTAAAGCGGTGCCGTACGAGCCGGCACCGATCACTGTCATTGACGCATTGACGGTTTTCATCAGGCATCCTGATGCGGTTCAGCACCTTCGCCTTCAGCTTGCTGTTGCAGATAGTTCATGAACAGAGCGTCAAAGTTAACAGGTGCAAGGTTTAGTTGCGGGAAGGTACCGCGGGAAACCAGGCTGGTGATGCACTCACGGGCATACGGGAACAGAATGTTCGGGCAATATGCACCCAGGCAGTGCGCCATCTGGTTGCCATCAATACCGGAGATAGTGAAGATACCACCCTGCTGAACTTCGCACAGGAACGCAGTTTCGTCGCCCAGTGAAGAAGTTACCGTCACACGCAAGACGACTTCATATACGCCTTCAGCCAGCTGGCTGGAAGCGGTATCAAGATCCAGTTTAACTTCTGGCTGCCAGTCTTGCTGGAAAACCTGAGGCGCATTTGGCGCTTCAAAAGAGATGTCTTTGGTGTAGATACGTTGGATCTGGAAAGCCATCTCGGTGTTATTTTGTTCTGACATGTGAGTAGTACCCTCGGGTTAATAGTCCTTTTAAACACTTAATGAAAAACAGCCGCCGCCTTTATTAACCCAGCATTGGGTCAAGGCCACCGCGTGCATCAAGTGCATGTAAATCATCACAACCGCCGACATGCTGCCCGTCGATAAAGATCTGAGGAACGGTTGAACGACCGCTGCGGGCGATCATTTTTTCACGTTTATCTGCATCGCCGTCGATAGCGATTTCATCGAATGAAGCTCCTTTGCTATTAAGCAGAGCTTTCGCACGATGGCAATAAGGGCAGGTTGCCTTGGTGTAGATTTCAATTTTTGCCATGGGTTCCACCTCAGAGTCGTAAAATTGAGTGCCGTAGCAGTTGGCTTAATGTCTTATTTACCGCGCACTAAAGGCAGGTTTTCACTGCTCCAGCCGCTGATACCTTCTTTGAGTGTAAACACACGCTCAAAACCAGCAGCAATAAGGCCTTCAGCCGCAGTGCGGGAAGTTTGTCCTGTGGCACAAACCACGATAACAGGCTGTGCTTTATGTTTGGTCAGCTCACCCAGGTTGTTGTTCTTGATGTCAGCAGACAACACATTCTGTGATTCAGCGATGTGGCCTTTGCGGAATTCTTCACGCGCGCGAACATCGACAACGATGGCATCTTCTTTGTTAATCAGGCGGGTTGCTTCGCCACGGGTGATCTCTTTCACTTTAGAAAAACGTGTTTTAAAGGTGGTCACAATTACTGCAATCAGTAACGCAACCCACGCCAGGCTGAGAACCGGATGCGCACTGATGAATGGCATAATATCTTGCATGGGGTGTAGCAACTCCCGTCAGTTGGGGGAAAATTCAAGGCTTCAGAGTATACCTGCGCGTCGGAGCAAATACAGCCAGTAAGCGCGGGTGAATGCCACAATCTGCGGCACATCCTGGAAAATTAACACGGCTTTATGCCGAAAGTTAACCCTCACCCCGCCTCATCTTTGATCTCCTCGGGCTATTCACACACGGCGCTGGGGTAAAATCAGCCCGCCTGAGTGCATTTAGCCGCGCCTGTTCATGCCGTTGCAACTGGCGAGCCTATTGAGCATTTCATCTTTTAAACTGAGGTCAATTGACATGTCGAGCAACAAAAAACCGATGGTTCTGGTGATTCTGGATGGCTACGGGCATCGTGAAGAACAACAAGATAACGCAATTCTGAATGCCAAAACCCCCGTCATGGATAATCTGTGGGCCACTCACCCGCATACCCTTATCGCCGCATCCGGGCTGGACGTCGGTCTGCCTGATGGTCAGATGGGAAACTCCGAAGTAGGCCATGTCAATTTAGGTGCCGGCCGCATCGTGTATCAGGATCTCACCCGTCTGGACAAAGAAATTAAAGAAGGCGACTTCTTTAATAATAGCGTACTGACTGGCGCTGTTGATCGCGCAATCGCCGCAGGCAAAGCGGTTCACATTATGGGACTGTTGTCTGCGGGCGGCGTTCATAGCCACGAAGACCACATCATGGCGATGGTCGAACTGGCGCAACGCCGTGGCGCGAAAGCCATTTATCTGCATGCCTTCCTGGATGGTCGCGATACACCACCACGCAGCGCTGAAGCGGCGCTGAAACGCTTCTCAGAGAAATTCGCACAAATCGGTACGGGTCGTATTGCGTCAATCGTGGGCCGTTATTACGCCATGGATCGCGATAACCGCTGGGATCGCGTGCAACTGGCCTATGATTTGATGTCACAGGCAAAAGGCGCATTTACTGCCGATAATGCACTGGCTGGCCTGCAGGCCGCTTATGCCCGTGATGAAAATGATGAATTCGTGAAGCCAACCGTATTGCAGGCAGCAGGCGAAGAATCCGCAGCCATCAATGACGGCGATGCATTGATCTTCATGAACTTCCGCGCAGACCGGGCCCGCGAAATCACCCGCGCCTTTATCAGTCCGGACTTCGATGGTTTTGCCCGCGAAAAAGTCATCAACTTCGGCGATTTCATCATGCTGACCGAATATGCTGCAGACATCAACGCAGCCTGCGCCTATCCACCGGCATCACTGAAAAACACGCTGGGTGAATGGCTGATGGCGCACGGCAAAACGCAGTTGCGTATCTCTGAAACCGAGAAGTATGCCCATGTCACCTTCTTCTTTAACGGGGGCATGGAAGATTCGTTTGAAGGCGAAGACCGTATTCTGGTGAAATCACCAAACGTGGCGACTTATGACCTGCAACCGGAAATGAGCTCTGCTGAACTGACGGAAAAGCTGCTCGGCGCAATCAGCAGTGGTAAGTACGACACCATCATTTGTAACTATCCGAATGGCGACATGGTCGGTCATACCGGCGTTTACGACGCAGCAGTGAGTGCCGTTGAAGCACTCGATAAATGTGTTGCTCAGGTTGTGGACGCAGTGAAAGCCGTGGGTGGTCAGTTGCTGATTACCGCCGACCACGGTAATGCAGAACAAATGCGTGACCCGGCGACCGGTCAGGCACACACTGCACACACCAGCCTGCCGGTTCCGCTGATTTATATCGGCGGAAATGCACAAGCGGTTGAAGGCGGTAAATTATCTGATATCGCGCCAACTATGCTTTCACTGATGGGCATGGAAATTCCGCCGGAAATGAGCGGCAAGCCGCTGTTTATCGCGCGTTAATTTCTGTTAAAAACCGTCAAAAAAGGCGTACTGACACCCGTTGGTACGCCTTTTTTGTTTGTGCATCAGCGGGTTGATTAGTGTTACGATACGAAAAGGGACAGCCATATTGTCTATCATCCACGGTCGACAAGCGGAAAAAAGTTTGAGCAAATTCAATCATTTCAGCCTGATGAGAACCCGCCTTTCCGCTCAGGACAAGGCCGTATCTGCCTTCCCATCTCCAGCCTTACTACTTTGCGTTTCCCTGCTGTCTCTTTCTGTGAGTGTGCATGCTGACGACAATAAAGATCAGCTCAAAACCATTCAGCAAAACATCGCGGAAAAAGAGAAAAGCGTAAAACAGCAGAAACAGCAACGAGGCACGTTATTGCAGCAATTGCAGGCGCAGGAAAAAACCATCGCCTCAGCCAGCAGTCAGTTACGCAGCACTCAGTCAACCCTCGCCACGTTGGGAAAAGACATTTCCGGGCTGAATGCGTCCATTGATAAATTGCAAAAACAGCAAAAGACGCAGGAAGCTATTCTGGCAAAGCAGCTCGATGCCGCATTCCGGATCGGGCAGCATAAAGGCCTGCAATTACTGCTGAGCAGCGAAGAGAGCGCTCGCAGCGAGAGGATCCTGGCTTATTTTGGTTATCTGAATGAAGCGCGACAGAAAACCATTGAGGATCTGAAACAGACCCGAGCCACGCTGGCTGAACAGCGTGTTTCTTTGCAATCGAAACAAACCCAGCAAAAAAGCCTGCTGAGTGAACAACAAACCCAGCAGCAGAAACTCGAACAGGCTCGTGCCGCCCGTAAGCAAACGCTCACGGCACTGGAGTCTTCATTGCAAAAAGATGAACAGAGCCTGACCGAACTGCGCGCTAACGAATCCAGCCTGCAAAACAAAATTGCCGCTGCCGAACGTGCTGCCAAAGCACGCGCAGAAAAAGAAGCGCGTGAAGCTGCGGCAGTCAGAGCGAAAGAACAGCAGGCGAAGAAATCCGGTTCCACCTACAAACCGACCCAAAGCGAGCAATCTCTGATGGCCCGTACCGGCGGTCTGGGCAGACCATCAGGTCAAAATATGTGGCCTGTTAATGGTTCGTTGATACATCGCTTCGGCGAACAACTGCAGGGTGAACTACGCTGGAAAGGGATTGTGATCTCAGCAAGAGAAGGCAGTGATGTCCGGGCGATTGCTGACGGACGCGTCATTCTGGCGGACTGGTTACAGGGATACGGTTTGGTTGTGGTTATCGATCATGGCAAAGGCGATATGAGCCTGTACGGTTACAACCAGGATGCACTGGTCAGCGTAGGCGACCAGGTCAGAACGGGCCAGGCCATTGCTAAAGTTGGGAACAGCGGCGGACAAGGCCAGCCATCGCTGTATTTTGAAATTCGTCGTCAGGGCCAGGCCGTTAATCCACAGCCGTGGTTGGGAAGATAGCATTGCGATATAACAAGTCCGTTTTAGCTGCCCTTTGTGGTACTGCGTTTTTTGCTTGTCAGGTTCAGGCAGCGAAATTATCCATCCTGATCGATGACTTTGGTTATCGCCAGCATGAGGAAAACCAGGTACTTCAGATGCCAAAAGCGGTATCCGTCGCGATTTTCCCCAACGCACCCGATTCACAGATGATGATGAACAAGGCTCACCAGCAGGGGCGTGAAATTCTGATCCATCTGCCGATGGCGCCACTTAGTAAGCAACCGCTGGAAAAAGACACGCTGACCCCCTCCATGAGCGCCGCAGAAGTGAAACGTATTGTCGATCAGGCGATCAGCAATATCCCTTACGCGATTGGCATCAATAACCATATGGGTAGTGCTATGACCTCCAGCCTGACCGGGATGGAAAATGTCATGCAGGCAATGAATGTCCACAACCTGTTTTTCCTCGACAGCATGACCATTGGTAACACCCAGTCAGTCAAAGCGGCTCAGGGCACCCGGGTGAAAGTCATTAAGCGCAATGTCTTTTTAGATGATGTGCAGAATGAAGCGGAAATCCGCCGTCAGTTTGAACGCGCAATTCAGCTCGCACGCAAGAATGGATATGCCATCGCGATAGGACACCCGCATCCGACGACAGTGAAAGTACTGCAGCAAATGTTGCCGAATCTACCTTCCGATATCGTTCTGGTCAGGCCAAGTGATCTGCTGAACGAACCCCAGCGCAGCATACCCGCCGGTAAGGTCACGATTGCGCCCGTAAAATCATCACGTAAAGGCATCAGCGTCTGCCACCTCAGGCAACCTCTCCCGCAGATTTATGCCGACAGCATGTTTAAAATTCTCGGGGAAAGCCTGAAATCTTCACCCGCTGCGGCATTTGTTGAACGGCAGTATTCTGTGATAACAACTTTTACTAAAAAGTAGAAATCGCACTCATTGGCGGTTTCCTGATTATATTGGTGGTACGCATATATTTGGCATCACCAACTAACTTATTGATATCAATTGATTTCATAGCCAAACTAAAAAGTAGAGCTTCTGGGTTTTGCCTCATATAATGGGCGCTGTATATTTTTTTGACCGGACTGAGCAAGGGCGCTAACCGATGGGACAAGATCGATCTAAAATTCTGCTACTGGATAGTGGCAAGGAATGGGGAGGCGGGACTAACAGCATGTTAGAACTGCTGAAAAGAATCGATCGTGAAAAATATGAAATCAGCTGCTGCTTTTACAACGATTACGCCCGGGACAACGGCGAAACTATCAGTCAGATTTTAAACTCACTGAATGTACCGGTATTTTTTATTCCGCAGGTTAAGCAACCTGCCTGGGCGAAAATAGCTAAAGAAGTATTAAGAACGCTGTTTTTCTTTAGCAGTAATTTGCGTCAGAAAGCCATTTACTCTATCGACAAAATCTGGCGTATTAATCCCAATATCCGCAAAATTCACTCCCTGCTTGAACTCGGTCAGTTTGACATTCTCTATATGAATAATCAGCCCAGCTCTAACGTCGAAGGCTATTATTCTACTGCCGGTTTACCCACAGAAATCGTACAGCATTGTCGCATTGAACCGGTGCTCAACCGGGAGGTTGTGCGCATCGTTAACCGGTTCTGCCACAGCATTATCTCTGTTTCTCAAGGCGTTCAGGAACAGCTGCTCAAACGTGGTGTACGCAAAGAGTTATGTTTTACCGTTTTTAATGGCATTGATATTCATCAGCCATTGCCCGAAGGCACAAAAATCCGGGAAGAATTAGCCGCCGACAACGACACGTTCATCTTTGGCAGTATAGGTTCTCTGATTAACCGCAAAGCTCATCACTTCACATTACTGGCACTAGACAAATTTAATCGCGCATTTCCGGAAGCTAAATGGAAAATGGTGTTTGTGGGTGAAGGCCCGAATTTACGCCGTCTCATTCAGCAAACTTCGGCTCTGAATATGATGGATAAAGTGGTATTTACAGGCTTCCAGAGCAATGCGCTGGAATATCTGTCCGCGTTTGATGCCTTTATATTAGGCTCAAAAAGTGAAGGGCTTCCGCGGGTCGTGTTGGAATCCATGCTGCTGAAAACGCCGGTGATTGGTTCGAATGTCACCGGTACAGCCGAACTGATTAAAAATGCAGAAACCGGCATGTTATTTGAGTATGGCGATATTGATATGCTCTTTAATCATATGAAAACACTGTATCTCAATGCCCATCTGAGAAATGAAATTGCAGAGCAGGCAAATCTGACTGTTCGCGAAAAATTTGCAATTGAAAAATATGTCTCAGGCGTTGAAACCGTTTTAAGCAGTGTGAAAAAGAAACAAGGCTGAATATGTTCAAATTTCTAAATCCAAAATATCGTCACATTCTTTCACGCCATAATTTGCCGTATGACGGGACCGTCATGGCAGGAAAACCAAAGAACAGCGTGACGTCTGTGGTGATCCCTTCCGCGGGGGCTGACTATATTGAAGAAGCTTGTCTGTGTGCAGAGTTTGCCGATAAATTTGCGACCGCATTACAGGAAATCGTGATTGTTACCGATCAGGCTGCCAGCCAGTTTCGCCCGTTACCGGAGAAAGTCCGGATCGTCACGCTTCACCCTGAAACCAAATCCGGTGATTATCGTTATAAACAAATTTATCTCAGCCGCCTGATCAAACTGATGGCGCCTTTGCAGGCCAGAACTGACGGTATTTTGATGATCGATTCCGATCTTAATTTGCTTAAAATGCCGGAAATTCAGTTACATGAAAATCATATTTATTCAAGTTTCCGTCAGGGCAAGATGATTGCCAAACTGGACGGTTGTGATCCTGAGATCATCCCGGCGTATTACAAAAACAGCGTGCGTCCTTATATTGTCGATCACGTGAACGGCGCTTTTTTAGCCGCCACGCGTAAAACCTGGGAGCGTTTGTGCCCGCTGTGGATTATGTTTTTCATCGATACATGGAACATTCTGCCAGACAACCAGCCCCCGACAGATCAACTGCCTCTGGCGGCCATGCTGGATACGCTGGACATCAAAAGCGTCAATCTGGGCGACTGGATGAACTGGCCGGTATCGAAAAAAATTGGCGGCACACCGTCGGTTATCCCTAAAGAAGTGATCGGCGCTCATGGCGGCTTCCCGCTGACAGAATGGCAAAAGTATCTGGCTTCACCGGATAATGAACTGTTATTCAAAGGTCAGGATTACACCCGTAAAGTGCGTTATCTGACGGATGACGAGAAACAAATGGCCGGTCCTGCGGCGTAAAGACTGCGCCCGCTATCAGCAAAAGCCCGCTATTTTCAGCGGGCTTTTGCATTTTCAGAGCGCCAGATTACCAGTTAAGTATCACTTTGCCGGAATGCCCGGAGCGCATCGCATCAAACCCTTTCTGGAATTCATCAATCGGAAAATGGTGCGTAATCAGAGGTGTAAGATCTAATCCTGACTGGATCAGGGCGGCCATTTTGTACCAGGTTTCGAACATTTCCCTTCCGTAAATCCCTTTAATAAACAGTCCTTTGAAAATCACCTGATTCCAGTCGATTGCCATCTCGGTCGATGGAATGCCCAGCATCGCAATCCGGCCGCCATGATTCATGGCGTTAAGCATGCTGCGAAATGCCGCAGGTGCACCTGACATTTCCAGCCCGACGTCAAACCCTTCCGTCATGCCCAGCTCATCCATCACATTCTGCAAGCTTTGCTGGCTGACATTCACCGCCCGCGTCACACCCATTTTGCGCGCGAGTTCCAGACGGTATTCGTTCATATCCGTGATCACCACATGGCGGGCACCAACATGTTTGCAGATGGCTGCCGCCATGATGCCAATCGGCCCGGCACCGCTGATCAGAACATCCTCGCCGACCAGATCAAACGACAATGCGGTATGCACAGCATTACCAAAGGGATCAAAAATGGCAGCCAGATCATCAGAAATATTGTCTGGGATTTTAAACGCATTAAAAGCAGGTAATACCAGATACTCAGCAAAAGCGCCCGGACGGTTTACCCCCACGCCCTGTGCGTTGCGGCACAAATGCGTACGTCCTCCCCGGCAATTACGGCAGTGTCCGCAGGTAATATGCCCCTCGCCCGACACCCGGTCACCGATACTGAAACCTTTAACTTCCTGCCCGATGCCCACCACTTCGCCGACATATTCGTGTCCGACCACCATTGGTACGGGAATGGTTTTTTGTGACCATTCGTCCCAGTTGTAGATGTGCACATCGGTTCCGCAAATGGCGGTTTTACGGATTTTGATCAGCAAATCGTTGTGCCCTAATTCCGGCACGGCCACATCCGTCATCCAGATGCCTTCTTCACGTTTGAGTTTTGCTAAAGCTTTCATCGACATTCCTCAGGCGATCACGCCAAGTTTTTTGCCAATACGGGTGAAGGCTTCAACGGCCTTTTCGATTTGTTCCGTGCTGTGCGCTGCTGACATTTGAGTACGGATGCGCGCCTGCCCCTGAGGCACCACCGGGTAAAAGAAGCCGGTGACGTAAATCCCTTCCTGCTGCAAAAGCGACGCAAACTCCTGAGCCAGACGAGCCTCGCCAAGCATCACCGGGATAATGGCGTGATCAGCCCCCGCCAGCGTGAAACCCGCGGCGGTCATTTTCTCGCGGAACAATTTTGAATTGCTGAGCAAACGCTCACGCAGTTCGCTGCCTTCTTCGAGCATGGAAAGCACTTTCAGGGAGGCAGAAACAATCGACGGTGCCAGGGAATTAGAGAAGAGATATGGCCGCGAACGCTGACGCAACCAGTCGATCACTTCCTGACGCGCAGCGGTATAACCGCCGGAAGCCCCGCCCAGCGCTTTGCCAAGCGTGCCAGTGATGATGTCCACGCGCCCCATCACATCGCAATATTCGTGCGTTCCCCGCCCTTCGGCACCGACAAAACCTACCGCATGGGAATCATCGACCATCACCAGCGCGTCGAACCGTTCGGCCAGGTCGCACACGCCCTTCAGGTTGGCTATCACGCCATCCATTGAAAATACGCCGTCAGTTGCCACCAGAATATGACGGGCACCCTCATCTTTTGCCTGCTGCAAACGGGTTTCCAGTTCAGACATATCGTTGTTGGCATACCGATAGCGTTTCGCTTTGCATAAGCGAACACCATCGATTATTGAGGCATGATTCAGCGCATCCGAAATGATGGCGTCTTCTTCACCCAGCAGTGTTTCAAATAACCCACCGTTGGCATCAAAGCAGGAGGAATAGAGGATCGCATCGTCCATACCGAGAAAGTCAGCCAGACGATGTTCAAGTTCTTTGTGCGTATCTTGTGTGCCGCAGATAAAGCGGACCGAAGCCATGCCGAAACCGTGGCTGTCGAGACCGGCTTTTGCAGCACGGATCAGTTCGGGATGATTCGCCAGGCCAAGGTAGTTGTTGGCGCAAAAATTGATGACCGGACGGCCGCCAGCGACGGAGACTTCAGCCTGCTGGGGCGTGGTGAGAATGCGTTCTTCTTTAAACAGCCCTTCAACCCGGGCCTGCTCCAGCTGATCTTCCAGCTGGCGATAAAACGAAACAGACATACAGTATTCTCCTGAAATGACTCATTCACGGAATACCTTACTAATCTGCATATAAAATAACGATGGAAGTGCTCACAATATCTTTGTTTTGCAGCATAGTTCACGCCTTACGCTCTGAAACATAAGAATCCCTGTTATCGGACACCTTCCCAATGTGAGCTTCATAATGAAGTGTTATGATATTACCCAATATACAGGCTGTGCATGGTGCGCAGTTCTTCAAATGATTAAAGGTGAATCCCATGATAATCGTCACTGGCGGCGCTGGTTTTATCGGCAGCAATATTATTAAATCGCTCAATGATATGGGATACCGCGATATTCTGGTGGTGGATAATCTGAAAGATGGCACCAAGTTCGTCAATCTGGTGGATCTGGATATTGCGGATTATTGCGACAAAGAAGATTTTATCGCCAGCATCGTGGCCGGCGACGATCTGGGTGATATCGACGCCATTTTCCACGAAGGCGCATGCTCTTCCACTACCGAGTGGGACGGCAAGTACATGATGGATAACAACTATCAGTACTCTAAAGATGTCCTGCATTATTGTTTAGATCGTAGCATTCCCTTCCTTTATGCGTCTTCCGCAGCCACTTATGGTAGCCAGAGCACCAGCTTTGTTGAAGAGCGTAAATACGAGCAACCGCTGAACGTCTATGGTTACTCTAAGTTCCTGTTTGACCAGTATGTTCGCGAAATTCTGCCGCACGCTGAATCTCAAATTTGTGGTTTCCGTTATTTCAACGTTTACGGACCGCGTGAAGGCCATAAAGGCAGCATGGCGAGCGTAGCGTTCCATCTGAATAATCAGATCAAGGCCGGGGAGAACCCAAAACTGTTCTCGGGCAGCGAAGGCTTCAAACGCGATTTTATCTACGTGGGTGATGTGGCAGCCGTGAACCTGTGGTTCTGGCAAAACGGTGTTTCGGGCATTTTTAACTGCGGTACCGGACGTTCGGAATCCTTCCAGGCCGTGGCAGATGCTGTCGTGGCATACCACAAGTCTGGCGATATCGAATACATTCCATTCCCGGAAAAACTCAAAGGCCGTTACCAGTCCTTCACACAGGCCGACATGACGGCCCTGCGTAACGCCGGTTACGACAAACCGTTCAAAACGGTTGCCGAAGGTGTTACGGAATACATGAGCTGGCTTAACCGCACAGTTTAAGCCCTGCACATTGAGGAATGGATTAACGGTATGAAAATACTGGTAATTGGGCCGTCATGGGTCGGTGACATGATGATGTCACAAAGTCTTTATCGCACCCTGAAAGCTGCGCACCCCGACGCTCAAATTGACGTGATGGCACCTGCATGGTGCCGTCCTTTACTTGATCGCATGCCGGAAGTACATCAGGCGCTGGCCATGCCGCTGGGCCACGGTGCGCTGGAATTGGGCGAACGTCGTCGTCTGGGTATTTCATTGCGCAATGAGAAATATCAGCGTGCATTCGTTCTGCCTAACTCGTTTAAATCGGCGCTGGTTCCTTTCTTTGCCCGTATTCCGCAACGCACCGGCTGGCGTGGCGAAATGCGCTATGGTCTGCTCAATGATTTGCGGGTGCTGGATAAACCCGCTTTTCCACTGATGGTTCAGCGTTATGCTGCTCTGGGCTACGATGCCCGGCAAATCAAAACTGCCGCTGATCTTCCACAACCCATTCTCTGGCCTAAATTAGAGGTCGGCGACGCTGAAGTCACCGCGGTTAAAACCTCATTCTCTGTGGATAACACCCGGCCGCTGATTGGTTTCTGCCCTGGCGCAGAGTTTGGTCCGGCAAAGCGCTGGCCTCATTATCACTACGCGGTGTTGGCTGAAAAACTGATCAGCGAAGGCTATCAGGTGGTGCTCTTTGGCTCTGCAAAAGATAACGCAGCAGGTGAACAAATCCGCCTGGCACTGACAGAAAACGCACAACCTTTCTGTCTCAATCTGGCGGGGAAAACCTCATTGGATCAGGCGGTGGTGATGATTGCCGCCTGTCATGCGGTCGTCAGTAATGATTCAGGCCTGATGCACGTTGCCGCCGCGCTGGATAAACCGCTGATAGCACTTTACGGGCCCAGCAGCCCGGGCTTCACACCGCCCCTCAGCCATCAGGCAAAAGTTATACGTCTGATCACTGGCTACCATAAAGTCCGTAAAGGCGATGCTGAAGAAGGCTATCACCAAAGTTTAATTGATATTCAACCCGGACAAGTTTATCAGGAACTCACCCAGTTGCTGAGCGCAAGGAAGGAGCTTTAATGCGGGTTCTCATCGTCAAAACGTCGTCCATGGGCGACGTTCTGCATACCCTTCCGGCGTTGACGGATGCTATGCAGGCCATTGCCGGGATCCGCTTTGACTGGGTCGTGGAAGAAGGATTTAGCCAGATCCCCGGCTGGCATCCTGCCGTTGATCGCGTGATACCTGTCGCCATCCGCCGCTGGCGTAAAAACTGGTTCGGCTCTGAAACCCGTCAGCAACGCTGCGACTTCAAACGCGAAGTTCAGTCTCAAACCTATGATGCGATCATTGATGCTCAGGGTCTGATTAAAAGCGCGGCACTGATCACCCGTGTCGCCAAAGGTGAAAAACACGGTCAGGATTGTAAAAGTGCCCGTGAACCATTCGCCAGCTGGTTCTACAATCAGCGTCATGAAATCGATAAAAAGCAGCACGCGGTAGAGCGTACCCGGGAATTGTTTGCGAAAAGCCTGGGCTATGAAAAGCCATCAGGCCAGGGAGATTATGCTATTGCAGCACGTTTCCTCTCCCATCTTCCTGCCGACGCGGGCCGGTATCTGGTGTTTCTTCATGCCACCACCCGCGCCGATAAACATTGGCCGGAAGAACACTGGCGTGAGCTGATCAGCATGTTCGGCGGGCAAGATATCCGCATCAAACTTCCGTGGGGGGCAGACCATGAACATCAGCGCGCATTGCGTCTGGCAGAAGGTTTCCCTTATGTCGAGGTGTTGCCCAAGTTGAGTCTGGAAAAAGTTGCTGAGGTTTTAGCCGGTGCGAAAGCGGTCATTTCTGTTGATACGGGGCTGAGCCATCTGACTGCCGCGCTGGATCGTCCAAATATCACGCTTTACGGACCGACCGATCCGGGATTGATTGGCGGGTATGGAAAGAATCAGTTTATCCTCAAAGCCGAGAACAATTCACTGGAAAACTTATCAGCCAAAACCGTCTTTGAGCGTCTGAGTGATCTGACCGCTGCGAAAGAGGAAGTGAACTGACCATGAGCTACGTGATTATTTTCATCTTGCTGTGGCCGTTCAAAATGCTGATGAAGCCTTTTCATCAGGGCAAAGGACGAAATCTGGTCATACAAACCGCCAAAATTGGTGATTTCGTCAATATCACGCCTTTACTGAAGCATTTAAAAAAATCAGATGTCTTGATCAGTAAAACGGTTTTGCCTTTGGCTGCACACGATTCGACGATCGATTCTATTTATCTCATTGAAGATTACAAAAAATCTTTAGTCAGTAAAATTGGTCTCGCCTTTCGCCTGCTCAACCGCTACGACAATATTTATCTGCTGCAACCTAACAGCGTTAACGGCTTCTATGCCGCCTTCTGTAATGCGAAGCATAAAGCCTTTCTGATCGCTTATACCCGCAAGTGGTATCACGGAATTTTTTATCAGACGGCCGACGTTGTTCGTTTGCATCAGAAAACCGATTTTACGCTGGAAAGTTATCTTAAGCTGGCAGACCCCAGCCTCAGTGCAGAAAGCTATACTAAACATGCCACCCTTCCCTTGTGGATACCTGAAAAAACCTTGCCGGAGCTGGCGGCAAGCAAGCAGGTCAAAATTGGTATCAGCATTTCGGCAGGCAATAAAGCTAAAACAATTCCGACAGCGGTATGGATTAAAATCCTTAATACCCTGGCTGGCCTTCCTTGTCAGTTTTATGTTTTTGGCCCGGAGAATGAGCAGAAATACCTTGATCAGTTGCTGGAAAAACTCAGTGCTCGCGAAAACATCATTAACCTGATCGGTAAGCTAAAATTGCATGAAGTCCCACATGCCATTTCTCAGATGGATATGTATATCGCCTCAGATTCTGGAAACGTGTATATCGCAGATGCGGTGAATATCCCAGTGGTATGTTTAGCGGGTCCTTGTGACTTAACCGAGCAGCATCCAACCTATGCGCCACTCATCCTGACGCCTGAAGATAAAAAACTCGCGCCTGAATCTTTTATTTTCTCAGCACCTTATCAATTCCGGCACAGTGCTGAAGAACTTTTTTCACTCAGTGATGCTCAACTGGAGAAAATACGTTCATTTGTTATAAGCAAAACAAGTCAGGTACAACACTATGTCTGACCATGAATATATGAGCTATCTCGAGCATAAAGAAGAGCTCGTGAATAATTTAGGGGATTCATCACTCCCTGTGGTCCATATCGCATTCGGAATAAATAATGCCTATGCCCGTGGTATGGGGGTCACTGTCTTTTCTGTTCTGAAAAACAATCCTGACTTAGCTTTTCATATTCATATATTTGGCAGTGCGCTCGATGAAATATCAAAATCCCGGCTGCTTGAGCTGGCGGCAAATCATCCGCTGGCCATCACCTGTTACGTTTTTAAAGAATCTGCGTTCACTGCTTTACCGCTGATGGGGCGCTATCCTCAGGCTATTTATTATCGGTTATTCACTCCCTACATCCTTTCTGGCGTCACATCAAAATTACTCTACCTTGACGCGGACACATTATGTTTAGGCAGTTATAAAGAACTGAGCGAGATGGATATCAGCCCTTATACGCTGGCAGCCGTCAATGATACGCAACGGGCAAGAAATAAACTTTGTTCACAGTTAAGTCTGACAAAGGGAAATTATTTCAACTCAGGATTCTTATACATCAATATCCCTCAATGGCTTGAGAAAAATACAACTAAGCGGATCATCCGGACACTTAGCCTTCAGGAAAGTGAATTTAAATTCCCTGACCAGGACGCACTTAATATTGTCCTGGAACAGGAAGTTCTGCTGCTTCCTAAAAGATATAATTTTGTGTGTGACATCATTTTAAATAAAGTGGGAAAGAGAGTTGATATCCCGAAAGATACCATCCTGATTCATTATACGGGTAAATGTAAACCCTGGCACCTTTGGGGAATGGGAGAACTGGCCGATATTTATGATCAATATTATGCGCAATCCCCATGGCACGCAGTCCCACATGACGTGCCGGTTTCCTATAAAGAGATGAAACGCTATGCCCAGGCACTCTGGCATAAGGGTCGCTACCTGACCAGCTTGCGCTGGATGACCAAATATATGAATAATAAGATTTTCAGGAAAAGCTCTTTATGAAAAGTAATCTGATGGCACAGATAAAAAAATCGTCTTTTGACGATAAACTTGCATCTTTACTATTCTTATTGATTACCATTTCCATTTCTTTCTTTATGTACTCTGGTGAAATAACCCGGAATTTCTTTTATATCGCAACGTATATTGCTGTCCTGTATTTCATCTACGTCACCCTGCGTGTTGATAAGAAAATTAAATTCTACCCGGTTGCCTGCACAATTCTACTTCTGGGTATCAGCAAGTTGCTTTGGGTTATGCTCACCGTAAACCATCAATATCCGCTCATTGCCTATCATTACCAAATTAGCGGTAAGAGACTCATATTAGCTTCATTTATTCTGTATGCCATTGAACATAACATTCACAAATGGAAAATCCCTGCACTGACAGTGCGCACGGGGATAGCTATTATGACGATTCTTTTTATCGTTATATCCGTCATACGAATCATTGTTTATTTAAAGACAGGCGAAAGAATGAAAATAAATTCTGACGCTCCGACTTCCGGCGCCTATACATTTACTATTTTTTCTTTGCTGGTGATGTACAGTCTTAAATATCATGCGTTAAAGCATTACAGGCTCATTTGTCTGATTGTGATGACGCTAACTTTTGCGGTTCTCGCTGCCACAGAAACCCGCTCTGCAATAATACTCTTTATACTTATTAGTGCAGGCAGCATTATTTACGATTTCACCAAAAGCTCGCATACGTCTAAAATCATCTACGGTTTTGCCATTGCGGTCTTAATTATTGCCGCCGTGACTTCTGGTCATCCTTATTACAATAAAGTCCTCACCCGCTTCGATAATCTCCAAAACGAGGTTACCTCTTACAATGACGGGGAGCGTAATACTTCAGTCGGTGCGCGTTTCTCAATGTGGCGAGCCGGAGTGGATGCTTTCAAACATCACCCGTTTGGTCAGTCCGCCGACAGCCGCAATGCACTTGCCACCACGTTCATCGATGAGCATGAAGGCGGAAACCCGGAAGCGTTACGCAATCTTCAGTTCCATTTGCACAATGATATTATCGATACAATGTCATTACAGGGAATTTTAGGCGCATTGATTATGGTACTTTTCTTCGCCGTATTATTGCTCTATCCCTTCAGGCTGGTGCCCAAAGGTTACGAATTTTTATTACTGTCGGTCCCGGTAATTTACTTCAGCATGGGTGATACCCAGTTTTACAATCGCGAATCACCGTATTTTATTGTGCTGGTATTTGCCTACCTGATGATGCTCAGGATGAGGCCACATCCCGCGATAGAAAAACAATGATTTTTTCCGGGCTGTGAAACTTACACCGGCCCGGTTGATTGCCCTCCTTATCAGTGGAAATTGTGTGATATGCCCCTTACAACGACATCCGACAACATTAAGCTCAGCGCGATTATCCCTCTGTATAACGCAGGGGAAATGTTCCGAAACTTTATGGATTCGCTCGTCGCCCAGACGCTGACAAACTTCGAGATCATTATCGTCAATGATGGTTCGACAGACGGTTCCGAGTGCGTTGCGCAAGAATATGCTGAGAAATACCCGCATATTCGCGTCATTCATCAGGCTAACGGCGGCGTATCGCGTGCGCGTAATGCTGGCCTGGATATCGCCAAAGGTCAGTACGTCACTTTTCCGGATGCCGATGACATACTCTATCCGAACATGTACCAAACGCTGATTGAACTGTGTGAACAGGATGATCTGGATGTCGCACAATGCAATGGTGAACGTTATTTTGTCGGCTCAGAAAAAGTTAAACCCATCATCCCCACCGATCGTTTAACGTCGACTGCCGTGCTGGATGGCCCGCACTGGCTTAAAATGGCGCTGGCAACAAACCGTTATTTGCACGTAGTGTGGTTAGGTGTCTATCGTCTGGAACTTATTAAAAAGCATCATCTGTATTTTGAACCCGGCCTGCATCATCAGGATATTCCCTGGACAACCGAATTCATGTTCAACGCACGCCGCGTGAAATACACCCAAGAGGTGCTTTATCGCTATTACATTCATGGTCAGTCAATCAGTAACCAAAAAAGAACCGGAATGAAAAACGTTGAATATCAACGGCATTACCTGAAAATTGCCAAGATGCTTGATGAATTAAATAAGCGATATAAAGACCGGGTAAAAATCTATGCAGAGTTTCCGAGACAGGTCACCCGGGAAGCCCTGACGGTTTGTCATTCTGTTCGCCGCGAGCCTGTTCAGGCCGCTCAGAAAGCCATGATCGACGATATTTACACCTCCGGCACACGCAGGATAATGCTGCGTAACGCACGCGGACCGAAACAATGGTGGCAACTGTTACTGTGGCTGTATCGTCTCCATAACCTGCGTAAAAAACTCGGTTAAGTTGTTTCAGAAAGAGACGATTCCTTTATTCGTTTAAGTGGAATCTAACTATTTCATAAATGAAGTTATTTATCTTTCTATATCAGGAAGATAAATAACTTCACAGCATACGATTCTTCACCTAAAATCAACTCACTATATTCTACTATCAGATAATAGAATGCCTAATTCAGAAGCCAAATACGCAGCGTTCAGACCCCAAAGAATTCTTCTGGTGAAACTCCGTCATCATGGAGATATGGTGCTGACCACGCCGGTAATAAACAGGCTACGCGAGCATTACCCCGATGCTGAAATTGATGTGCTTCTGTATAAAGAAACTCGCCCTATTCTCAGTGAACATCCAGCGCTATCTCATATCCATGTCATTGACAGAACATGGAAAAAACAAGGTGTCCGCTATCAGTTACAACAGGAATATCAGTTACTCAAAGCTGTCCGCGACCGACATTATGATCTGGTGATTAATCTTGCCGATCAATGGCGCAGTGCTTTGATTTCCCGATTTAGTGGCGCGAAAGTTCGTTTAGGATTCGACTATAAAAAACGACGTTCTGCTTTCTGGCGGGCAGGTCATACGCAGTTAGTGACGACCGAAAATCACAGCATTTTGCATACTGTCGAACAGAATATGTCGATTTTGTCACCGCTTGGTATTTCCACCGATAACGCTCTGACATCAATGCATTATTCAGAAAGTGACAAGTCATTTTGTCAGCAATTACTTCTGAAAAATCAGGTGTCTGGCGAATATATTGTGATTCAGCCAACGTCCCGCTGGACGTTCAAATGCTGGGATGATGACAAATTCGCCAATGTGATTGATGGACTTGCTGAAACCGGCCTGACGATCGTGATGACCTCCGGCCCGGATAAGAAAGAGCTGGATATGGTGAGCAAAATCCAGGATCTCACGCACAATCCGCAGGTGATCTCTGTCGCCGGTCAGTTATCACTGACCCAGCTGGCTGCAATGATTGACGGTGCAAAACTCTTTATTGGGGTGGATTCTGCGCCGATGCATATGGCCGCCGCGCTTAATACGCCTTGCGTCGCCTTATTCGGCCCGACGAAAATGCAGCACTGGCGTCCATGGGGCAAAAATAATACCACTCTCTGGGCGGGGGACTACGCGCCGCTACCCGCACCCGATTCGATCGATACGAAAACTCAACAACGTTATCTGCATGCAATCCCTGTCAGTGATGTGATTGATGCAGCCAGGAGTTATCTGCATGACTAATGCCGCCAGTGGGAAAAACATCCGTTTAGCGATTGTCAGACAAAAATATCGCCCGGATGGCGGCGCGGAACGTTTTATTTCCCGCGCCCTGGAGGCACTGGATGACCAAAATATTGATCTGAATATTATTACCCGCCAGTGGGAAGGCAAGCCAAATCCGCAATGGAAAATTCACCTGTGTAATCCGGCAAAGTATGGCCGTGTTTCACGTGAGAAGGGTTTTGCCGCTGCTGCGCAACAATGTTGGAAACAGGAACATTTCGACATAGTGCAAAGCCACGAACGTATTCCGGGTTGCGACATTTTCCGGGCCGGCGATGGTGCACATCGTGTCTGGCTGGAACAACGGGCGCGTGTCATTTCCCCTCTTCAGCGTTTTCTTACAAAAATCAGCCCCTACCACCGCTATGTCCTGCAAGCCGAAGAAGAGATGTTCCACTCCCCGGCATTGAAAAAAATCATCTGCAATTCTGAGATGGTAAAACGGGATATCATCCGCTGTTACGGAGTTGATGAGAGCCGTTTTGAAGTGATCTATAACGCCATTGATTCCCAAAAATTCGTACCGGCGACAGATGCACAGCGCCTTGCTGCGCGTGAAATGCTTTCAATTCCTGCGCAGGCCGTGGCACTGATTTACGTAGGTTCAGGTTTTGAACGCAAAGGGCTGAAGCCTGCCATTGAAGCTATCGCTTGTGGCGATCGCTACCTCATTGTCGTCGGACAAGATAAAGACCAGAAAAAATATGCGTCGCTGGCTCAGCAATCAGGGTGCGCCGACCGGGTCCGCTTTGTCGGGGTACAAAACAATGTACTCCCTTATTACCATGCGGCTGATGGCATGATTCTGCCGACATTATACGACCCGTTCCCGAACGTGATTCTTGAAGCCATGGCCTGCGGATTGCCCGTTATCACCAGCGAAACCTGTGGTGGCGCAGAGTTTATTCTGCAGGGGCGCGAAGGCTTCGTTTGCGATGCCCTGGATGTGATAAGACTTAGCGAATACGTTAATAAAATTCCTTCCCGTCAGGAAAATGACCAGATGGGAAATGCGGCAAGAGAGCGGATTTTACCTTACAGCCCTAAAAACCTTTCAAAACAGTTGGTTACACTTTATCACTCGTTACTGGTCTGAGGACGCAGGCGCTGACATGATGAGTCGATCACACTTATCTGATAACATGTGCCCATCTATCCGCCGGGACTATTTTCGCTCTATGAAATTGACTTTCCCTTATGCAACGCCTGATAAAAGATGAATATTTTTTATAATATAATCATATATTTAATTCAGCCATTGATTTGGATCCGTTTACTTTTGCGCAGCCGCAAGTCGCCCGCCTATCGTAAACGCTGGGCTGAACGTTATGGCTTCTGCAAAGGAAAGGTTGTCTCCGGCGGCATTATGCTGCATTCCGTTTCCGTTGGAGAAACGCTGGCAGCGATCCCTTTAGTCCGCGCATTACGTCATCGTTATCCTTCCTTGCCAATTACCGTCACCACCATGACACCGACAGGCTCAGAGCGTGTTCAGTCCGCTTTTGGCAAGGGTGTGCACCACGTCTATCTGCCTTATGATCTGGCCGGATCCGTAAATCGTTTCCTGGATGAGGTTAACCCCAAGCTGGTAATCATTATGGAAACCGAGCTTTGGCCGAACCTTATCAGTGCATTGCATCGTCGCAAAATTCCACTGGTTATCGCCAATGCCCGTCTTTCTGCCCGCTCAGCGAAGGGATACCAGAAGCTAGGCAAATTCATTCGCACCATTTTGCAACGCATTACACTGATCGCCGCACAGAATCAGGAAGATGGTGAACGCTTCTTGTCTTTAGGACTCAAACGCAACCAGCTTGCGGTGACCGGTAGCCTGAAATTCGATATCTCGGTCACCCCGGAGCTGGCGGCAAAAGCCATTGCACTGCGCAGCCAGTGGGCATCACGCCGTCAGGTGTGGATCGCTACCAGTACGCATGAAGGCGAAGAAACTTTACTGCTGGAGGCGCACAAAGAGCTGCTGAAAGCGCATCCGAACTTGCTGCTTATTCTGGTGCCGCGCCATCCTGAACGTTTCCCGGTAGCTTGTGAGCTGACGCGCAAAGCTGGCCTCTCTTTCATTCAGCGCAGCTCAGGGGAAGTTCCTTCTTCGGCCACTCAGGTCGTGATAGGCGATACGATGGGCGAATTAATGTTGCTGTATGGCATTGCTGACCTGGCGTTTGTCGGTGGCAGTCTGGTCGATCGCGGAGGCCATAATCCCCTGGAAGCGGCAGCCCACGCAATTCCGGTGCTGATGGGACCCCATACCTTCAATTTCAAAGACATCTGCGCCAAGCTGGCTCAGGACGACGGTCTGATCACGGTCACTGATACTGCATCGCTGGTGAAAGAAATTTCTACACTGTTGACCGATGAAGACTACCGTTTGTATTACGGTCGCCATGCCGTTGAAGTTCTGCATCAAAATCAGGGGGCGTTACAGCGCCTGCTGCATTTACTGGAGCCTTATCTGCCCATCCGGAGTCATTAATGGCTGATAAAAAACGTTTATCCGTCGTGCTGATTGCCCGTAATGAGGCGGATTTATTGCCGGAATGCCTTAAGTCAGTAGACTGGGCAGATGAAATAATTCTGCTCGATTCCGGCAGCAACGATGCGACGCAGGATGTTGCCCGCCACTTCGGCGCTAAAGTATTCCAGAACACAGAGTGGCCGGGTTTTGGCAAACAGCGCCAGCTGGCGCAAAGTCATGCCACCGGTGACTACATTTTGATGATCGATGCCGACGAGCGTGTCACCCCTGAATTACGCCAGTCGATTGAAACCGTGCTGAATTGCCCGCAGGAAAATACCGTTTATAGCCTCGGACGCAGTAATCTGTTCCTCGGAAAATTCATGCGCCACAGCGGCTGGTATCCTGATCGGGTCAACCGCCTGTACCCTGCTACATTCTGCTACAACGACGATCTGGTGCATGAATCACTGAACACAGGCAATGCGACTGTCGTTGCTTTGCAAGGTGACCTGCTGCATCTCACCTGTCGCGACCTTTTCGCCTTCCAGCGTAAACAACTCAGCTATGCGCAGGCATGGGCAGAGCAACGTAATCAGCAAGGCCGCCGTTGCAGTTTTTCCTCAATTCTTTCGCATACGCTGGGCGCATTCGTCAAAACCTGGATCCTGCGGGCCGGTTTTATGGATGGAAAGCAGGGGTTGATCCTGGCAGGCGTCAATGCACAATATACGTTCAATAAATATGCCGCCCTGTGGGCACTCAGCCACCAACTGCAAAAGTGAGCCGTCATGAGCACTAAGGCAATTTATCCCGGCACTTTCGACCCGATGACCAACGGGCATCTCGATATCGTCACCCGTGCGGCGCTGATGTTCGACCAGGTCATTCTTGCGATTGCGGCCAGCCCGAGCAAAAAACCGATGTTTTCGCTGGATGAACGCGTGGCACTGGCGACCCAGGTCACATCCCATCTGGATAATGTTGAAGTCATTGGTTTCAGCGATTTGATGGCGAATTTCGCCAAAAATCAGGGCGCAAACGTGCTGGTACGGGGATTACGTGCGGTGTCTGATTTTGAATATGAGATGCAACTGGCGAACATGAACCGACATTTGCTGCCAACGCTGGAAAGCGTGTTCATGATGCCCTCAAAAGAATGGTCGTTTATTTCTTCTTCGCTGGTCAAAGAAGTCGCCCGCCACGGTGGGGATATCACGCCTTTCCTGCCGCAAATCATTACTCAGGCACTGATGGAAAAAATCAGCGCCTGAATCATGCGTTAGCGCTGACAGCGCGGGCAGAAAAACGTGGTGCGCTGAGCGTGTTTCTTACTCTCAATGGGCGTACCACATGCGCGGCAAGGCTCGCCCGTTCTGCCGTATACCTGCAGTTCCTGTGCAAAATATCCCGGCTTCCCATCTGACTGTAGAAAGTCTTTCAGCGTCGTCCCGCCCTGTTCAATAGAGCGCAGCAATACCGCTTTGATGGTTCTCACCAGCAATTCCGTCTCATCACGTTTGAGCGAATGTGCAGGTCTGTCAGGTGAAATACCGGCAACAAACAGGGATTCGCTGGCATAGATATTCCCGACGCCGACCACCAGTTTGTTATCCATCAGCCAGGGTTTGATTGGCGATTTCTTCGTACGGGATTTCTCAAACAGATAATCTGCGTTGAAATCCTCGCTCAGCGGTTCCGGCCCCAGATGGGCTAAGACATTACTGGCCGCCAGATCAGAAGACCATAACCAGGCACCAAAACGTCGCGGATCGGTATAACGCAGCACATGGCCGGTATCCATCACCAGATCAACGTGGTCATGCTTACCTGCTTCAGTTTCTTCCGGCAATACCCGCAAACTGCCGGACATGCCCAGATGAATGATAATCCATCCGGTTCGCAGCTCAACCAGCAGATATTTTGCCCGACGCTGCACACTCAGAACCGGCTGATCGCTTAACGCTAAGATCTCCGCCGAGACAGGCCAGCGCAGGCGCGGATTACGCACAATGGCATGCAGTATCGTGTGACCTTTCAGATAGGGTTCAATCCCTCTGCGGCTGGTTTCAACCTCAGGTAATTCCGGCATAATTTCCCCTTGAGCAAAATCGTGTTCAAAGTGTGTAGCAGACACCGACATCAGGCAAATAAAAGTCGCACTAAATGGAAATCACGAAATTCAGGCAATAAAAAACCCGGCCGGAGCCGGGTTTTAGCAATCCACTAAAATTATTTAATTTTAGCTTCTTTATAGATCACGTGTTGACGGACAACTGGATCGAATTTCTTCAGTTCCAATTTTTCCGGCTTAGTACGCTTGTTCTTCGTGGTGGTATAGAAGTGACCAGTACCAGCAGAAGAAACCAGCTTGATCTTCTCGCGAACACCTTTAGCCATGATGCAGTTCCTTAATACTTCTCACCGCGGGCACGCAGATCGGCCAAGACCGTCTCAATACCCTTCTTATCAATAACACGCATACCTTTAGCAGATACACGCAGAGTTACAAAGCGCTTCTCAGCCTCAACCCAAAAACGGTGGGAGTGCAGGTTCGGCAGAAAACGGCGTTTGGTCGCGTTCATTGCGTGGGAACGGTTGTTACCGCTCACCGGGCGCTTGCCAGTAACTTGGCAGACTCGGGACATGTCTATTCTCCAAAAATCAAATCAGCTCGAGCTTCGTATAGGGTATGGCCGCCTCGTCAGGCTTTTAGAGCCCATCTCAGCAAACTCCACTGAGAACCGACTCACTGTCGTCGGGTAAAAAACCAATTCATCAGGTCAGAAACCTGCTGAGATAGGCTCTTAACGCCAAACCCAAGATTCTCAAAGGTGGCGTAGTATACGCTCTGTAGCGTAAGTGCTCAAGTCCCGAACAGCTAAAGATCCCTAAGGATCTTCAAAAAACGAAGTTAAATCCAGCCGCGTTCGGCAAAAGATACCGTTTCTCCGTGGCCTACAACCAAATGGTCAAGGACACGAATTTCCAGCAACTGGCACGCTCGAATAATCTGTTCAGTTACTTTTCTGTCCATCAGACTGGGCTCAGCCCGACCGGATGGGTGATTATGCGCCAGAATTAGGGCTGCCGCATTAACCTTCATCGCACCACGAACAATTTCGCGGGGATACACTTCTACGTGCCCAATAGTACCAGCAAACATCTCCTCATGGCGAATAACGCGATGCTGGTTGTCGAGAAAAAGTACCAGGAACACCTCTCTTTCCCGAAAAACGAGTAAATTCTGCAAATATTCACGGATAACTTTGGGGCTGAGCATCGCATTTTCGGCACTCAGGTGGCGCAGATAAGCGCGGCGGGATAATTCGGACACCGCCACAAGTTGCGAAAACTTGGCAACCCCCATTCCTTTCGTGCGCGCCATGGCGTCAAAATCCGCCATCAGTAACTGATGCAATGAACCGAACTCTTCCAGCAGATTCTTTGCCAGGTCCATCACATGCAATCCCCGGCATCCTGTACGCAGGTAAATCGCCAGCAATTCCTGATCCGTCAGCTCTTTTGCCCCTTGCTGCAATAATTTTTCGCGCGGTGGCATCACTCCCGGCCACTGGTTTTGCTGTTTCGTCATCCTGACTCCTTTTTTGCGGCGATTGTGTCACAGCATTCTCCCTGTCATAACGTCCGGTATGTCAGCTTGCGAGATGTTACGCAGAATTTTTATTCCTCAACTTTCGACGCATCGCCAATAGCTGTCATCATTCCCCGTTATGCTAAAATGTCGCTTCTTTCAGCTCTCAACCAATCGGACAATGATGATGACGGGACTTTCCGGCAAACATATTGTGCTCGGTATCAGCGGTGGTATCGCTGCCTATAAAGCACCAGAACTGGTACGTCGCTTACGTGAAAGAGGCGCTGAAGTTCGCGTCGTCATGACAGAAGCGGCGAAATCTTTCGTGACTCCGCTGAGCCTGCAGGCTGTTTCTGGCTATCCGGTTTCTGACGACCTGCTTGATCCGGCGGCCGAAGCGGCAATGGGACATATCGAGTTAGGGAAATGGGCAGATTTAGTCATTATCGCGCCTGCCACAGCGGATTTGCTGGCTCGCATGAATGCTGGCATGGCAAATGATCTGTTGACGACGGTGTGTCTGGCGACAGCGGCACCGGTCGCGGTACTTCCTGCGATGAACCAGCAAATGTATCGTGCGGCCATCACGCAAGAAAACCTGCAAAGCCTGGCAGCACGGGGCACATTGTTGTGGGGGCCGGACAGCGGCAGTCAGGCCTGCGGCGATGTTGGCCCGGGACGTATGCTGGACCCGCTGGTGATTGTGGATATGGCCAATGCGCATTTCTCTTCGCGCAAGGATCTGGCGCATCTGAATATTATGGTGACCGCAGGCCCCACCCGTGAGCCGCTGGATCCTGTCCGCTTCATCAGTAATCACAGTTCCGGCAAAATGGGTTTTGCCATTGCCAAAGCCGCCGCTGAACGTGGTGCCAAAGTAACGCTGATCGCCGGGCCGGTGACGCAACCGACGCCTGCCCGTGTTCATCGTATTGATGTGGAAAGTGCGCTGGAAATGGAGCAAGCCGTCCAGCTTTCGGCAGCTTCTCAGCATATTTTTATTTCCTGCGCTGCCGTGGCAGATTATCGCGCAGAACGTATTGCTGATGAGAAGATCAAAAAGCAAGGCGATGAAATCACTGTAGAAATGATTAAAAACCCTGACATCGTCGCTGGCGTCGCGGCCATGACAGAAAACCGTCCTTACGTCGTGGGGTTTGCCGCTGAAACCCAGAATGTGGAAGAATACGCGCGGCAAAAAAGGATCCGTAAGAATCTGGATCTGATCTGCGCCAACGATGTTTCACTTGCCGGGCAAGGTTTCAACAGCGATTCCAATGCCTTGCATCTTTTTTGGCAGGACGGGGATAAAATCTTACCACTCAGCGATAAGTCCCTGCTTGGCCAACGTTTATTAGAAGAGATTGTCAGCCGTTATGATGAAAAAAATCGACATTAAAATTCTCGACCCGCGCATCGGTTCGACTTTCCCTTTACCGGCTTACGCGACACCGGGGTCTGCGGGTCTGGATTTACGCGCCTGTCTGGATGCTTCTGTAGAACTGAAACCGGGCGAAACCACACTGCTGCCAACAGGTCTGGCTATCCATATTGGTGATGCTAATCTGGCGGCGGTGATTTTGCCACGTTCCGGTCTGGGTCATAAACACGGCGTTGTACTGGGCAATCTGGTTGGCCTTATCGATTCAGATTATCAGGGCCAACTTATGGTGTCCGTCTGGAACCGTGGTCAGACAACATTTGTTATCGAACCGGGCGAGCGCATTGCTCAGATGGTGTTTGTGCCTGTCGTTCAGGCAGAATTCAATCTGGTGGAAGATTTTGACGCCAGTGAACGCGGCGAAGGGGGCTTTGGCCACTCAGGTCGCCAATAAGAACCTGTTCAGCACCGCTGATTTTGACGCGATATTGAACAGATCCTTATCACTATCAGACCGTAACAACGCGAAGGGAACGAAATAAGCCGCAGGATCACAGCGATTCATGCGGCAGTTGTGCGGTTTCTCCATGATTTTAGCCGTTTTTTAGCAAGGGTCTATTCAGACATGGCAGAGAAAGAAACGACAAAAAGGAACAGGCGCGAAGAGATTTTGCAGGCATTAGCGCAAATGCTTCAGTCCAGCGACGGCAGCCAGCGGATCACGACTGCAAAGCTCGCCGCCAGCGTGGGGGTTTCAGAAGCAGCTCTTTATCGTCATTTTCCCAGTAAAACGCGGATGTTTGACAGCTTAATTGAGTTTATCGAAGACAGTCTGATCACCCGTATCAATCTCATCCTGCAGGATGAAAAGGATACGCTAAACAGAATACGTCTGATTTTGCTGCTGATTTTAGGGTTTGCCGAGCGTAATCCGGGATTGACCCGTATTATGACCGGCCATGCCCTGATGTTTGAACAGGACCGTTTGCAGGGCCGCATCAACCAACTTTTCGAGCGGATTGAAGCGCAACTGCGTCAGGTACTGCGGGAAAAGAAAATGCGTGAAGGCAGCGGATTCATCAGCGATGAAACTCTACTCGCCAGCCAGTTACTGGCATTTTGCGAAGGGATGCTGTCACGTTTTGTACGCTCTGAATTCAAGTACAAACCGACTCAGGACTTCGATACCCGCTGGCCACTTATCTCTGCTCAGCTGCAATAAAGGCGCAGGGACAAACGTCAAATCTAAAAAGGGCCGAAAGGCCCTTTTTTCATATTATGGCTGAATCATTTTCCCATTTTCATCCAGCATCGCGGTCAGTAACGCTGTGCCGTCATCACCTACCCGAAATGCACCATAACGTGCACGGGCGAAACGTTCACCTTGTCCTTCCTGGAAAAAATACGCATTAGTTCCCACCATCAGTGTTCCGGCATTCATATGATAGTTAACCCGTAATTCATCGGGCTTCAGCGGGTCACCGCTATCAAACCGCGCCTGAGTGACCTGCCGGTGTTCATTAACTGCCACAATAATTTTGCCACTAACAGGAAAACAAGGCGTCTGTGGAAGAGAATTACAACCCTGACGTTGCTGGTATAACTCCTCTTGCAAAGATCGCGTGATGGCATAATTGAGAGCCATGTAATCCCCCTGCATCAAAGAACGCGGATCAACCGGCGCAAGCTGCAATATCATTACCGCGCCCTGTTTAAGCACCTGCTCTTTTTGCCAGATACCCGCATTCACTGCGATCAGTGCCAGCAGTATCACTACTCCTGACAGCCATTTCCTCAGATTACGGGTTTGCATAAGCTTCCTCCTTACGCACGGGGATCAGTTTTTTGGCTGCAAAGGCCAGCGCCAGCAACACCACGCCGGTGACAAACATCAGAAGGGATTTCTGTAATAAGCTGACGCCGAGGAAGTAATACCAGTCGATAACATACAGCGCGAGGAAACAGCCGCTCGCGGCTAAAATCCCCTGATTTCCCTGATAACGCGCCATCAGTAATAGCCACAGCCCCAGGCCAATTCCCGGCGCATAAAAGGCTGCGACGCCACACACAACCGCCGCCACCAGATACAGCATTGCTGATGGCGTCTTTTTCACCACAGTCTGATACAAACACACCAGTACTAAACCTGCGGCAATGCCTGCGCCAGTTCCTCCCGAAAGAGGAAAATACCCCGCTGGCCGCCAGAAAACATCGAAGAGAAGCGAGGTGTTAATGGCGGAAAAACACTGCAATATCAGGCCGGAAGGAATACCCCAGAGGAGGGGGAAAACAGCCTCAGCCCATGATGTGGCTTTTAAGTTAATTTGTTCTCTGATAATCCACAGCCAGAAAATCACAATGACAGTAACCAGCGCGGAAACCGCCCAAAAACGGGTGACCGGCGGTAAATACATCCCTGTCAGCAAATTGCCGGAAAGGATCAGCAAAAATGTCAGCGCCGTTATCGCCATAAAGCGGAAAGTACGATCGCGCATTGCCAGCGCCATCAACGTAAGCACCGGTAATGAACAGAGCGAGCCCACCAGGAAGGACATTTCCCAGTCGGGTTCAAAGAGAAGATAGAAACCAAAACAGAGGCCGCAGGTCGCGGCTATCGCCCATGCCAGCCCGATATGATGCTTACTCACGCCCTGCATGCGCAAAAGCCCACCCGCGACAATTGCAAGGAGCAGAGAAGGGATAATCACCGTGGCAGCATTGGGGTCATTGAGCAGGTCGACAACATACAGCACCAGAATCAGCAGAAATAAAATAATCATTGCGGCGACCCAGCCACCGATACCCAGTGTCAGTCGCAGGTACCAGGGGAGATGAGAGGAGTGATCGTATTGCTGAATCTCTTCAATTTGCGCCTGACTAAGCAAATCATTTCGGCGTAGTCGTTCCGTCAGCACTGCCATTTCCGTGGAAGAAACCTCGACCGGCTGGCTCTCATAGAGTTTACGCCGCCAGTAGAGCATCAGGGCGCCACATCCCGCCAGCCATAAAGCCATCAGACAGCCCAGCATAAACAGGCCACCCACATCGTAAGAACTGTCGAACATCTGCACGATCAGCACACATCCCACTGCCGCTGCGCTGGCGGTTCCCAGAGTCAGCATGCAGAGATCAGGATAGCGATAACGATAAAAGAAGTAACTCACCACTAAGACTGCCAGCCATAAGGCGGTGACAAAGGGGTGAGGGGTATCGTATCCCCAACCGGATATATTTTCGGCAACAATGCAAGTCAGCACTAACAGCAGGAAACCAGCCATCACCCGGGAAAACCAGCGGCTGGCAAGCCAGGAGTGGGGATTGTGCTTAATGACCCGCATGGCCAGAACTTCGCGAATGATCAGGCACAACGTCTGCGCAATCAGATAGCTGTAGAGCGCAGTTGTGGGGAAATAGTCGAGACCGTCGAATACGGCGCTGTCCATCAGGGACATAGACACCGTGGCGTAATAGAGCTGAAACGTCAGATTGGCAAGTAACCAGGAGCAGAACCACAGACTGTTCTGTCGGGCGATTAAGGCTAAAGGCAGGAAAACAAACAGCCAGGCCCTGAACAGCTCCCAGCTGTCGGCCCCCGTCTGATAAATCTGGCCATAAAGGGCAAACAGAGCACCAAAGCCGAGACCCGCAGCCAGCAAGGCACTGCGTGCAATCCCGTCATACCAGCGCCACCAGACGACGACGGCAAGCGCAACGATCAGTAACTCGGCCAGCGCAAATTTTGCCATCTTTGGCATATCAGCCCAGTTCCAGGCTACAAAGAATACGGCACCGGCCACCAGTGATAACAGACCCAGCAGGGAGAGTAAGGGAACCAGAAATTTCCGCCATTCGGGATAACCCGGCCGGACGCCACAAAAGTCATAAATACGCTGACATGCGGCCGGCGTCAGGCTACCGCTTTTGACCAGACGCTCCGTCTGGCGACAGAGAAACTCTGCCGCCCGCGAAGGCATCCATTCTTTGCTGCCGGCTTCATTTTGTGTCATGACATCCCTGCCTTTGAGGTTTTACCCGATATTAAACACCATACTCCTGCCGGTAAGCCCGCACAGCAGCCAGATGGTCAGCCATTTCCGCCTTTTCTTCCAGATACTCAATCAGGTCGGCCAGCGTAATAATTGAAATCACTTTGCAATGATAGTCGCGCTCAACCTCCTGAATAGCGGAGATATCTGCGCGTCCACGTTCCTGACGGTCCAGAGAAATCAATACGCCAGCCAGAGTGGCTTTGTTCGCGTTGATGATTTCCATCGATTCACGGATGGCAGTACCGGCGGTGATCACATCATCGACCAGCATGACACGCCCCTGCAAAGGGCTGCCGACCAGCAAGCCGCCTTCACCGTGGTCTTTGGCTTCTTTGCGGTTAAAGCAGTATGGCACATCGCGCTCATGATGCTCAGCCAGTGCAACTGCGGTGGTCGTCGCAATTGGAATACCTTTGTAAGCCGGGCCAAACACTAAATCGAAATCAATTTTGGAATCCACCAATGCTTCGGCATAAAAACGTCCCAGTAACGCCAGATCACGGCCAGTATTAAATAGACCAGCATTGAAGAAGTAAGGGCTGATGCGCCCGGACTTCAGGGTAAATTCACCGAATTTCAAAACCTGTTTGTTCAGTGCGAACTCAATAAACTGGCGCTGATAGGCTTTCATTGATGGTCTCCTCTATAACGTCTTATTTCTTATTGTCAGCCCGCAGGCCATAAAAAAGGCGACTTCTCAGTCGCCTTAAAAAATTATTCCGCCAGCGCCGCTTTCTGCGCCTGGAAGATAGTGTCGATGCCCCCTCTGGCGAGAGCAAGTAAACCGAGTAACTCTTCGTGGCTGAATGGCTCACCTTCTGCGGTGCCCTGTACCTCAATCATGCGGCCATCTTCCATCATCACCACGTTCATGTCGGTTTCTGCCGCTGAGTCTTCGACATACTCGAGATCACACAGCGCTTCGCCTTTCACGATGCCTACGGAAACCGCTGCAACCATGCCTTTCATCGGATTAGCTTTCAGTTTACCTGCAGCTACCAGCGCATTCAGTGCATCCGCCAGAGCAACGCAAGCACCAGAAATGGACGCAGTGCGCGTGCCGCCGTCCGCCTGCAACACATCACAGTCGAGCGTAATGGTGAATTCACCCAGCTTTTTCAGATCCACCGCAGCACGCAGGGAACGGGCAATCAGACGCTGAATTTCCAGAGTACGACCGCCTTGCTTGCCTTTTGCGGCTTCACGCGCATTACGCGTATGGGTAGAACGCGGCAACATGCCGTACTCTGCGGTGATCCAACCTTGTCCCTGACCTTTCAGAAAACGCGGAACACCTTCCTCCACCGTCGCGGTACATAGCACTTTAGTATCACCAAACTCCACCAGCACGGAACCTTCAGCGTGTTTAGTGTAATGGCGGGTCAGTGTTACGGGGCGCACTTGTTGTGCATTTCGGCCTGCTGGACGCATGGATACTTCTCCGGGTCACGAATCATGTTTGGCTGCGCATTATACCCAAAAACATTCAGGTTGCATCAAGGCGGCAAGTGAATGAACTCCGCGAGCTTACTCACGTAAGCGACCGGAATGAGTAAACGACGCCAACGCAGAGGCAGCCTGAAGGGTGACGGGGATACGGACTTCAGGAGGTTATACCTATCATGACTGGCATGGCACGGCTATAATCGCTGCATCTTTACATTAACAGGTACGCATACATGATCAGAAGTATGACCGCTTATGCCCGACGCGAAATTAAGGGTGACTGGGGCAGCGCAGCGTGGGAACTCCGCTCGGTAAACCAACGTTATCTCGAAACCTACATCCGTCTGCCCGAGCAATTCCGCAGCCTGGAGCCGGTTGTCCGTGAGCGCATTCGCGCCCGGCTTACCCGCGGTAAAGTCGAATGTAATCTGCGTTTTGATCTCGATCCGGGCGCACAAAGCACGTTGCAGCTCAATGAAAAACTGGCGAAACAGCTGGTTGAAGCCGCGCAATGGGTGAAAATGCAAAGTGATGAAGGCGAAATTAATCCGCTGGAAGTCCTGCGCTGGCCGGGCGTGATGCTGGCTGAAGAACAGGATCTGGATGCCATCAGCACCGAGTTGCTGCTGGCGCTGGAAACAGCACTGGACGATTTCATCAGCGCACGCGAAAGCGAAGGTGCCGCACTGAAAACGATGATCGAACAGCGTCTCGACGGTGTGAGTGCAGAAGTGGTAAAAGTCCGCGCCCAGATGCCAAATATTCTGCAATGGCAGCGCGAGCGCCTGGTCAGCAAACTGGAAGATGCGCAGGTTCAGCTGGAAAATACCCGTCTGGAGCAGGAACTGGTTCTAATGGCGCAGCGTGTCGATGTAGCTGAAGAGCTGGACCGACTTGAAGCGCACGTCAAAGAAACACATAAAATCATGAAGAAAGAAGAAGCCGTGGGCCGTCGTCTTGATTTTATGATGCAGGAATTTAACCGCGAATCGAACACACTGGCATCTAAATCTATCAATGCTGATGTCACGACGTCAGCCATCGAGTTGAAAGTGTTGATCGAACAAATGCGCGAGCAAATTCAGAACATCGAGTAAATCCTCTCCCCCGCATAATAAAAAACGCCTCCGGTCATAAAACCCGAGGCGTTTTTTTATGCGTCAGCGAAGAAAGAAATTAGTCTTCCCAGCGTTTCAACAATACACAGGCATTAACGCCACCGAAGCCGAAACCGTTTGATAAGGCATAGGTGATGTCATGTTTCTGCGCAGTATTACCGACGATGTTCAGACCGGCAGCCGCTTCGTCTTTGTTTTCCAGATTCAGCGTCGGAGGAACGATTTGGTCACGTACGGCAAGAATGGTGAAGATCGTCTCCAGCCCGCCAGCCGCGCCCAACAAGTGTCCGGTCGCAGATTTGGTAGACGTAACAGCCAGTTTGCCGTCAGTGCCAAACAGGGTTTTAATCGCATTGATTTCACCCAGATCACCCACCGGCGTAGACGTGGCATGAGCATTCAGATGTTGCACGTCTGATGGCTGAATACCCGCCTGACGCAGGGCGATTTTCATCGCGCGGCCCGCACCGTTGCCATCTTCCGCACCGGACGTCATGTGGTAGGCGTCACCGCTGGTGCCGTAACCGACAATCTCAGCCAGAATTTTGGCGCCACGTGCCTTCGCATGTTCCAGCTCTTCGATCACCAACATGCCTGCGCCTTCGCCCATGATGAAACCATCACGCGCGCTGTCAAACGGACGGGAGGCTTTTTCCGGATGATCTTCATGACCGGTAGACATGGCCTTCGCTGCAGCAAAACCGCCCAGGCTCACGGTATCAATCGCCGCTTCTGCGCCGCCACAAAGCGCAACATCGGCTTCGTCATTGCGAATCAAACGCACTGCATCACCAATCGCCTGAACACCTGCCGCGCAAGCCGTTACCGGTGCGCCAATCGGGCCTTTGAACTGATGTTTAATCGAAACCTGGCCAGACGCCAGATTCACCAGGAATGAAGGTATAGTGAAAGGCGACAAACGCTTAGCGCCACGGCTGTCATTGGTGCGCACGGCATGGGCAATAGCCGGGAAGCCGCCGATACCAGAACCGATGATTGTTGCGGTACGTTCCTGCTGTTCCTGCGTTTCTGCTTTCCAGCCGGCATCAGCAATAGCCATATCCGCAGCAGCCATCGCAAACAGAATGAAACGGTCCATTTTTTTCTGGTCTTTCGGTACCACGAACATATCCGGATCGAATCCTGACTCAGGGTCCTGTTCTTTAGTTTGTACCTGACCACCAATTTTCACAGTCAACGTTTCAACAATCTCTTCCGGCAAAACTCGGATACCAGACTGACCGGCCAGCAGACGCTTCCAGATAGTTTCGATATCACAGCCCAGAGGACTCACAGCCCCCATGCCGGTAATAACCACTCGACGATGAGTCATAAAACATTCCTCTCTGTCTGTATAAGACGTAAGTTTCTGCAGGCGATTACATGAACCGGCCAGAAACGGGTTTCTGGATAATAAAGCCTGACAGTATGTGACGAATTACGTTTTTGTAAACCCGTAACCCAAAATTTTATTGTGCCTACTTTGCGAGGCTACGCAACACCAGGCTGGTGATTGCCTGAACGCGTTCTTCCAGTTGTTCAGGTGTTTTTTGTTCCAGCAATAACGGATGCGAGAAGGGGGTTGTCACCGTGGTGATCGCCATACAAACCTCATCCAGCGGCGTTTTACGCTCAAATTCACCGGATTCCCGGCCGTCAGCAACCACTTTCTCAACAATGCTGTATATCATAGCACGATGATTTAATGTGGATTTCCATCGCTGAGCTGAGGCTATCGCGGCCAGATCATGTAATTTCCTGTCCAGGAAAAAGAGATCCAGACTACGTGTCAGCAGCGTTTTAAAAATAGATCTCAGGCGCAGAGTCGCACTTTGGTCACTTTGCGCAATCACCATGAGCGCTTCATCTATCTGCCCCACCCGCTGCGAGCAAATGGCTTCGCCAATAGCTTGTTTAGACTCAAAAAACTTATAAATATAAGCACTTGAAACGCCAATCGACTTGGCAAGATCCGCCACCGACGTTTTGGCATAGCCATAAAGACGAAAGTGCTCGAATGCCGCATCTATAATTTGTTCACGCCGTTCGTGCTCGGCAGGTCCACGCTGTGTTAACGCAACCGGAATATCGGGCTTCATACACTCCTCCGGGCAGATTAAACAATTAAGCCGTGCGTCAATGAGTGACGATTTTAATTAATCGTAACCTATAAGCGAAGAAAATTCACCTCTGATAAAAAACGGCGTCATGGATAAATGGAAAAGCACCGTCAAAACAAACGAGTAATCACCAATTTTCTAATCTAAAATAATGCAACATTTTCTCTTACCCTTTAGTAATGGCTGACACGAGAGAAATCAGCATTAGATAAAGTAATGTTAAAAGCCATGTAAAAGAAAAACTCAGTCGCCAGCTAATGGGAAACTCATTACTCTACGCGGCTACCGTTTCCTCACTGACTGATTTGTCTGGCGCACATCCATGTTACTCACCGTTCTTTATATTATTGGGATCACCGCAGAAGCCATGACCGGTGCTCTGGCTGCCGGACGTCGGAAAATGGACTCCTTTGGCGTCATTATTATTGCTGCAGCGACGGCCATTGGCGGCGGTTCTGTTCGCGACATGCTTTTAGGGCATTACCCATTGGGATGGGTTAAGCATCCGGAGTACATCGTGATTGTGGCTGTGGCCGCGCTAATGACCACCTGGCTGGCTCCTTTAATGCAACATCTGCGAAAGCTCTTTTTAGTGCTTGATGCCGTGGGGCTGGTGGTGTTTTCCATTATCGGGACACAAGTGGCCCTCGATATGGGACATGGCGCTATCATTGCTTCGGTTTGTGCGGTCATTACCGGTGTTTTTGGCGGCGTGCTGCGGGACATGATGTGTAATCAGATCCCGCTGGTCTTTCAGAAAGAAATTTATGCCGGCGTGTCATTTGCCTCAGCCTGGGTTTACATCGGGCTACAATATTTCTCACTGCCCCACAATCTGGTGGTTATTATCACGTTACTGATCGGCTTTACCGCGCGTCTTATTGCGCTGCGTTTTCGCCTTGGATTGCCTGTGTTTAATTACCCGCATTCGGACCACTAATGCGTCCTTCCTGTAGCCCGTTAGCGGAATGCAGGCAATTGCGCCTGCCTCAGAGCTTCGGTCAAAATCTCGACGTCCGGATGATGAATAAAATCAAAAACCTGAGCGGCCCGCTTTCTCCCGATCCCCTCAGTCATTTCCCAGTCGCGAGACGTCAGCTGTTTCAACCTGTTCCAGCTTTGCTGGCGTTCTGCAAATCCCAAGGCAAAAGAAGGAAATCCTATTGCTGACAGCCAGCGCCGGAAGCTCCTTTCGCGTGCAAGATGAATTTGCGCCATCAGTTTTTGCGCCTGTTTAACACCGATACCCGGAACCGCAGCCAGCTCTTTCTCGTTAAAGCTTAACCAACTGATCAGAGAATCCGCCGGGGAAGCATCCAGTAACTTTTGCCATGTGGCCCCGCCGAACCCCGCCATATCTAACGCTTCCGGCCCGCTAAGCCAGATCAGACGTGAGAGAAACTGCTGCATACAGCCCGGTTCAGGCGTAAAGCAGGAAAGTGCGTTATAGCGCGTTGGTTCAGGCAAAGGCATTTCCGTACGCTTACTTACCCGCCATGTCACTTCATCAAGGCGCGGGATCCCCTGTCCGGCCAGCGCGACAGCGACCTGATCGCCAGGAAGAACATCCCATTGTCTGAACCGGCTAACCGATCCCACACTCACCTTACTGACTAACTTATCGTCCAGCCTCAGGGGCTTCAGGTTGAGGATAACGGTCACTTTCCCGCTTCGTCCTGTGGTGGTGGTGATACCCGTGACATCGGTGAGCTCTCTGGCGGGCGGATATTTCCAGGCAACCGCCCAGACTGCGGGTTTATTTTGCCAGTATTTCCCGGCAGGCTCTTCTTGCTGACGAACAACCACACCATCCGTCGCAAAAGGCAGAGGCTGGTGAAACCAGTCTTCACGCCACTTTTCCACATCTTCGACAGCGCTCACCGCATGCGTGAACTGAGCCACAACCGGAAAACCGAACTGGCTCAGCTTCTCCAGGTGGTCAGCCATAAGCGTGGGTCCATCCGGCCATGACCAGATAAAAATACCCGTCTGCTTCAGCAGGTCAGAAGCAGAAGCAGAAGCACGCATCATTGCACCCGCAACTTTTGATCTTGCATTCATCCCGCCATCAGCACTTTGTTGATGACCGGTCATCAACAGATAAAGCTCGCCCTGTAATATCAACTCAGGGCTCATGTCCGGGATATGCAGCGGGATCGCCGGAATTGACGCGGCTTTTACCGTCCAGTTTTGTCCTTTCTCACCATCGCCACGACTTACCAGTGCGGCCAGCTGCCCATAACGGTAAATCAGCGACACCGCTACGCCATCGATTTTGGGCTGCACCCACAGATTCTTTCGCCCTTGCATCCAGTTTGCGACAGCATGTTTATCTTTCATTTTATGCAGGCCGGTATGAGCCACCGGATGCGTAAATTCAGCATCATCACTCGCTGGCACTGTTAGTTCAGGCACCGGCTGGCTGGCACACTGTAGCCAGAGACGTTGTTTCTGACGCAAATGATCATAGACCGAATCTTCTATCGGGCTGCTGCCAGACTGATGGTAGGCTGCATCCCACTGGGTCAGCTGAGCGGTGAGATGGTGGGTTTCCTGTGTCAGGCGTTCTGATGGCCAGACAGGGCAGTCTGGCGACGGCATATTCTTACCGTAAGCAGAGAAAGCAAAAGGGAACAGGCAGATGAGAAAAATAAACTGGCGCATTGGCACCTCCTTGTGAAGGCAAGTAAACGCCGGTGTAATTTTTCCTGCCAGTGGCATAACCCCTTCTTGCGAGATACCTTCCTGGTTATTTCATCTGTTGCTGCAACGAAGAAAAAATTTGGAATGCGGCACGTAAATCTGTCAGGAAAGGCTATTTTCTCTGGCAAAGTTGCGATGAAATACGTCTGGGCGCTGCACCGAATGCAGCGAGCGTGTATACTGTGCGAGAGATCACTCTTCGCATACTTCCTATCAACCCATTCAGTTGAAACGTCATCATGGTTCAAGGCACGCTATATATTGTCTCCGCCCCTAGTGGAGCAGGCAAATCAAGTCTGATTCAGGCTTTACTTAAAACACAACCGCTCTACGACACACAGGTTTCTATTTCTCATACGACCCGAGCTATACGTCCGGGCGAGAAAGATGGCGAGCATTACTTCTTTGTCGACAAAGAAGCGTTTCGCGAGATGATTGAACGTGATGCCTTTTTAGAACACGCAGAAGTTTTTGGTAACTATTACGGGACTTCGCGTGAAACCATTGAGCAGGTTTTAGCGTCGGGTGTGGATGTTTTTCTGGATATCGACTGGCAGGGCGCGCAGCAAATTCGGAAAAAAATGCCGCAGGCACGCAGTATTTTTGTCTTACCGCCATCGAAAGATGAGCTAGACCGTCGCCTGCGTGGCCGCGGGCAAGACAGCGAAGCCGTTATCGCAAAACGTATGGCACAAGCCGTAGCTGAAATGACACACTTTGCCGAATACGACTATTTAATTGTGAATGATGATTTTGATCTGGCTTTATCGGATTTAAAAACCATTATTCGCGCTGAACGTCTGCGTCTGAGCCGTCAGCGGCTCCGTCATGACGGATTAATCACCAAACTATTGGCAGACTGAAGTCACTTTCAGTATTATGCCCAGTCTTTCGTCACCCTGTGGAGTAGCACATATATGGCACGCGTAACTGTTCAAGACGCTGTTGAAAAAATTGGTAACCGTTTTGACCTGGTGTTGGTGGCTGCTCGTCGCGCACGCCAGCTGCAATCTGGTGGTAAAGATCCACTGGTCGCTGAAGAAAACGATAAAGTCACTGTAATTGCCCTGCGCGAAATCGAAGAAGGCCTGATCACCAATCAGATCCTCGACGTTCGTGACCGTCAGGAGCAACAGGAGCAGGAAGCCGCAGAGATTCAGGCAGTGACTGCCATCGCTGAAGGCCGTCGTTAATTAACGAAACGGATCTCACTTGTATATCTTTGAAAGCCTGAATCAACTGATTCAAAAATACCTGCCGGAGGAGCAAATTAAGCGCCTCGTGCAGGCTTACCTCGTGGCGCGGGACGCGCACGAGGGGCAAACACGTTCCAGCGGTGAGCCGTATATTACTCACCCGGTGGCCGTGGCATGTATTTTGGCTGAAATGAGGCTCGATCATGAGACTCTGATGGCGGCGTTATTACACGACGTTATCGAAGACACGCCTGCAACTTACCAGGACATGGAACAACTGTTTGGCAAAAGCGTTGCTGAGCTGGTTGAAGGCGTTTCAAAGTTAGACAAGCTGAAATTCCGTGATAAGAAAGAAGCGCAGGCGGAAAACTTCCGCAAAATGGTCATGGCGATGGTGCAAGATATCCGCGTCATTTTGATCAAACTCGCTGACCGTACTCATAACATGCGCACGCTGGGCTCTTTACGCCCGGACAAACGTCGCCGCATTGCCCGTGAAACGCTGGAAATTTACAGCCCGCTGGCACACCGTTTGGGTATTCATCACCTGAAAACCGAGCTCGAAGAGCTGGGCTTCGAAGCCCTTTATCCAAACCGTTATCGCGTCATCAAAGAAGTGGTGAAAGCTGCGCGTGGTAACCGTAAAGAGATGATCCAGAAAATCCTCTCTGAGATTGAAGGCCGTTTAACCGAAGCCGGCATTCAGTGCCGTGTCAGTGGTCGCGAAAAACACCTGTATTCTATCTATTGCAAAATGCACCTGAAGGAACAGCGTTTCCATTCTATTATGGATATCTACGCCTTCCGGGTGATCGTTAAAGAACTCGATACCTGTTATCGCGTGTTAGGACAGGCACATAGCCTGTACAAACCGCGTCCGGGTCGGGTTAAAGATTACATCGCCATCCCCAAAGCCAACGGCTATCAATCTTTGCATACATCACTAATCGGTCCGCATGGTGTGCCGGTTGAAGTACAGATCCGTACGGAAGATATGGATCAGATGGCGGAGATGGGGGTTGCGGCTCACTGGGCTTATAAAGAGAACAGTGAAACCAGCACCACCGCACAGATCCGTGCTCAGCGTTGGTTACAGAGTCTGCTTGAGCTGCAACAAAGTGCAGGCAACTCCTTTGAATTTATTGAGAGCGTGAAATCGGATCTGTTCCCGGACGAGATTTACGTCTTTACGCCGGAAGGTCGTATCGTCGAATTGCCTGCGGGCGCGACACCGGTCGACTTTGCTTATGCTGTGCATACCGATATCGGCCATGCCTGCGTTGGCGCGCGCGTTGACCGCCAGCCGTATCCGCTCTCGCAACCGCTGACCAGCGGACAAACTATCGAAATCATTACCGCACCGGGCGCCCGCCCGAATGCTGCCTGGCTGAACTTTGTCGTCAGCTCACGTGCACGCGCCAAAATCCGCCAGATGCTGAAGAACCTGAAACGTGATGATTCGGTTTCACTTGGCCGTCGCCTGCTGAATCATGCGCTGGGTGCCGGTAAAAAACTGTCAGACATTCCGCCGGAAAACATCAAAAACGAGCTGGATCGTATGAAGCTCGCCGCGATGGATGACCTGCTGGCGGAAATCGGTCTCGGCAATGCCATGAGCGTTGTGGTTGCCAAAAACCTGATGGGTGACCAGTCTTCAATGGCATCGTCAGGTACCCGTAATCTGCCGATTAAAGGCGCAGATGGCGTGCTGATCACCTTCGCGAAATGTTGCCGTCCGATTCCGGGTGACCCGATTATTGCCCACGTCAGTCCGGGCAAAGGGCTGGTGATCCATCATGAATCCTGCCGTAATATTCGCGGTTATCAGAAAGAACCTGAGAAATTCATGGCCGTTGACTGGGATAACCACCAGGAAACTGATCAGGAATTTATCGCTGAAATCAAAGTTGATATGTTCAACCATCAGGGCGCACTGGCGAACCTGACCGCTGCAATTAATGCCGCGCAGTCGAACATTCAGAATCTGAGCACCGAAGAAAAAGACGGTCGCGTCTACAGCGCCTTTATCCGCCTGACGACCCGCGATCGCGTTCATCTGGCGAATATCATGCGTAAAATCCGTATCATGCCGGACGTCATCAAAGTTACCCGCAACCGAAACTGATTGTTATGACCCCAGAACGTTATGCCCGCATCCGCGAAATGCTTGCGGCCCGACAGCCAGACCTGACGGTCTGTATGGAACAGGTGCATAAACCACATAACGTTTCTGCCGTCATCCGTACGGCAGACGCCGTCGGCGTTCACGAAATCCACGCTGTCTGGCCTACGACCCGAATGAAGACACTGGTCTCTTCGGCGGCAGGCAGCAACAGCTGGGTTCAGGTCAAAACACACAAAACCATTCAGGATGCCGTCGCCAAAATGAAGGCGAAGGGCATGCAAATCCTGGCAACCAACTTGTCAGAGAAAGCCGTCGACTTCCGCGCGATTGATTACACCCGCCCGACTTGCATATTGCTGGGTCAGGAGAAAACCGGTATCACACCTGAAGCGTTAGCGCTGGCTGACAGCGATATCATCATTCCGATGATCGGTATGGTGCAATCTCTGAACGTCTCCGTTGCCTCGGCGCTTATCCTGTACGAAGCACAGCGCCAGCGCGAAAACGCCGGTATGTATCGCCGCGACAGCAGTCTGCTGAGCGAGAAGGAACAGCAGCGACTGCTGTTTGAAGGTGGCTATCCCGTTCTGTCCAATGTGGCGAAGCGAAAGAAGCTTCCCCGCCCTTTCATTGACGATCACGGGCAAATCATTGCCGATGATGAATGGTGGTCGGCGATGCAAATGACGGTCAAAAAAAGATGAAAGGCCGCCTGCTCGACGCCATCCCGCTGACGTCGCTTTCCGGCGTCGGAGCCAGTCAGGCAGACAAGCTCGCCAAACTCGGCCTTGAAACTATTCAGGATTTACTGCTTCATCTTCCTTTACGCTATGAAGATCGTACCCGCCTTTACACCATCAATGATTTACAGCCCGGCATTTTCGCCACCATAGAAGGCGAAGTGTTGCGTAGTGATATCAGTTTTGGCCGCCGCAGAATGCTGACCTGTCAGATAAGTGACGGCACTGGCATGGCGACGTTGCGCTTCTTCAACTTTAACGCCGCGATGAAAAACAGCCTGGCAACAGGTCGCCGTGTTACCGCTTATGGTGAAATCAAACGCGGCACGATCGGTGCTGAAATCATTCATCCGGAATACCGCATTCAGGGTGAAAACAGCGAAGTCGTTCTGCAGGAATCACTGACGCCGGTTTATCCGACAACGGAAGGTATCCGCCAGGCGACCTTGCGTAAACTGACGGATCAGGCACTTGAACTGCTCGACACCGTACCTGTCGCCGAACTGTTGCCAGAGGAACTGAGTCGTTCGCTGATCCCGCTTCCTCAGGCGCTGCATTTGCTGCACCGCCCGCCGCCAGATATCCAGCTTGCAGACCTTGAAAAAGGTCATCATCCGGCTCAACGCCGCCTGATTATGGAAGAACTTCTGGCACATAATCTCAGTATGCTGGCTGTCCGCGCCGGTACGCAGAGTTATAAAGCTCTGCCGTTGCATCATGACGACCGCCTGAAAAATCAGTTCCTCGCGTCGCTTCCTTTCAGCCCGACCGGTGCGCAAGCACGGGTTGTGGCAGAAATTGAACAGGACCTGGCAAAAAGTTATCCCATGATGCGTCTGGTGCAGGGCGACGTGGGATCAGGTAAAACGCTGGTAGCCGCCCTCGCCGCACTTTGCGCTATTGCTCAGGGCCAACAGGTCGGATTAATGGCGCCGACAGAATTGCTGGCCGAACAGCATGCCAATAATTTCCGTCGGTGGTTTGAGCCACTGGGTATTCAGGTCGGCTGGCTGGCGGGCAAACAAAAGGGTAAAGCCCGGCAGGCACAGCAGGATGCGATCGCCAGCGGACAGGTGTCGATGGTGGTGGGAACGCACGCTATCTTCCAGGAACAGGTTTTGTTCTCGTCACTGTCGCTGGTCATTATCGATGAACAGCACCGTTTCGGTGTGCATCAGCGTCTGGCGTTGTGGGAAAAAGGTCTGCAACAGGGCTTCCATCCACATCAGTTGATCATGACCGCCACGCCGATCCCACGCACACTGGCAATGACGGCTTACGCTGATCTTGATACCTCTGTGATCGACGAACTCCCGCCAGGCCGCACGCCGGTGACTACTGTCGCCATTCCGGACACCCGCCGCAGTGACATTATCAGCCGTGTCAAAAGTGCCTGCGAGCAGGAAAATCGTCAGGCTTATTGGGTGTGTACGCTGATTGAAGAATCGGAAATGCTGGAAGCGCAGGCCGCTGAAGCCACATGGGAAGGCCTGAAGGAGGCACTCCCGGCGCTGAATATTGGACTGGTTCACGGTCGTATGAAAGCCCAGGAAAAGCAGGCCGTTATGCAGGCATTCAAACAGGGTGAAGTGCAGCTTCTGGTGGCAACGACTGTCATTGAAGTCGGCGTTGACGTACCGAATGCCAGCCTGATGATTATCGAAAACCCGGAGCGTTTAGGGCTGGCGCAGTTGCACCAGTTACGTGGGCGCGTTGGACGTGGTGCCGTTGCTTCTCACTGTGTACTGCTCTACAAAACGCCGCTCAGCAAAACAGCGCAGAAACGTTTGCAGGTTTTACGCGACAGCAACGATGGCTTTGTTATCGCACAGCAGGATTTGGAAATCCGCGGGCCGGGTGAACTACTGGGCACGCGCCAGACCGGCAGTGCTGAATTTAAAGTCGCTGATTTATTACGTGATCAGGCGATGATCCCGGATGTACAGCGCATTGCGCGTTATCTGCAGCAACAATTCCCTGATCATGCCAAAGCCCTGATTGAGCGCTGGCTGCCAGAAAGAGTCCGTTACACCAACGCCTGATCTCTCTTTTCGCTCATTCACTTCATCAAATCATTATTAAAAATGATGTTTTGTTTCCAACATATTCTCTTCTCTTTTCCCTATTGTGCCCCCAAAACCACTCTCCGCACTGGTTATTTGATAACCTTCACAGAGTGGGGAAAAGCCGGTAACCGGTTTCACCTCCCGTCACTACACTGATGATAATTAAGGCAACCCTGTCTGATGTCCTCAACATAAGGCCAAATCATCATGAGTATCAGCCAATCCCTCTTCACTTTTATAGAACAGAAAATCAGCCCCTTCGCCGCACGATTATCCTCACAGCGACATGTCATGGCAGTGCGTGATGGCTTCATCTCAGCAATGCCCTTTATGATTGTTGGTTCGTTTTTACTGGTTTTTGTTCACCCGCCATTTTCGCCCGAATCTTCATGGGGCTTCGCCAGAAGCTGGCTGGCGCTCTCGGCAAAATATGAAGTGCAGATCCTGACGCCGTTCAATATGACGATGGGCATTATGTCCATCTACATCTCGGCATCGATTGCCTACAATCTGGCAAGAAGTTACAAGCTAGACCCGTTCATGACCGCAATGCTGGCGCTGATGTCTTTCCTGCTGGTCGCCGCACCGCAGATTGATGAAAAGATGTCGACGACGGCGCTGGGCGGCGTGGGGATCTTTACGGCTATTCTGGTGGCGATTTATGTCACCGAACTGACGCGGTTATTGAAAAAATACAATATCGGTATCCGTTTACCCGAACAGGTACCTTCAAACATTAAGCATTCGTTTGATTTACTGATCCCGATTGTGGCCGTGGTGATTACACTTTTCCCGCTGAGCTTACTGGTCCAGTCAGGGTTTGATATGTTGCTGCCACAGGCGATTATGGCGCTGTTCGAACCCCTGATTTCTGCCGCAGACTCACTGCCTGCTGTACTTCTCGCCGTGCTGATTTGCCACCTGTTGTGGTTCGCCGGCATTCATGGCTCGGCCATTGTATCTGGCATGTTGCAGGCTTTTTGGTTAACCAATCTCGGCCTGAATCAGACAGATCTCGCTGCCGGTTTACCCATGACGCACATCATGACCGAGGCATTCTGGAATTTCCTGATCGTGATTGGCGGGTCCGGCGCGACAATGGGACTGGTCCTGCTGTTTTGTCGCAGTAAGTCAGCGCATCTGCGCACCATGGGGAAACTCAGTCTGGTGCCAAGCTGTTTCAATATCAATGAGCCGGTGATTTTTGGCACACCTATCGTCATGAATCCGGTATTTTTCATCCCCTTCCTGCTGGCACCGATGGTCAATGCCGTTATCGCCTATCTGGCCGTATCGACGGATCTGCTCCCGCATATGATTTCACTGGTCCCCTGGACATCGCCGGCACCGATCGGGGCGGCCTGGGCGATGGGCTGGGATTTCAAAGTGTCGGTTCTGGTTATCCTGCTGATGGCACTGTCGATGGTAATTTATTATCCATTCTTCAAAGTCTACGAGAAGCAGTTACTGACGCAGGAAAAAGCCGCTGAGGCCGAACAGGTGTTCACTGAGAAGGCGGACGCGGCACAATAAACCCGACGGGAAGGAATCGTCAGGCACAGAAGCGATGTTTCTGTGCCTGTTTTTTTAGCTTATAGCCGGGAATACAGGCAGCATCAGGTAGAGTTTAATCACAATCGCATTGGCGATATCGATGAAGAATGCGCCCACCATCGGCACCACCAGAAACGCCAGATGCGAAGGGCCAAACTGGTTGGTGATCGCCTGCATATTGGCAATGGCCGTCGGGGTGGCACCCAGCCCGAAACCACAGTGTCCTGCCGCCAACACCGCCGCATCGTAGTTTTTCCCCATCACGCGATAAGTCACGAAAATCGCGTAAAGCGCCATCGCGAGGGCTTGAACGATAAGAATCGCCATCATCGGCAAGGCGAGTGCCGCCATCTCCCACAACTTAAGGCTCATCAATGCCATGGCAAGGAACAGTGACAAACTGACGTTACCCAGCACGGATACCGCACGGTCGAAGACACGATAAAAACCGAGCCATGCCAGCATATTACTCAGGATCACACCAACGAAGAGCACGCAGACAAAGGTTGGGATTTCAAATGCCGAGCCTTGCAACAGACTGGCGGCATATGTCCCTGCCATCAGGCAAATCGCGATCAGGGCAATGGTTTCAACCATCACCAGTGGCGTGATCATCCTGCCAATCGACGGTTTCTCAAATGCGCTCGGATCGACCATATCCTCGGGGTTTCCGTTGGGGGTGGAAGAATGGCTGACCAGATAGCGCGCTACCGGCCCCCCAATAATACCGCCGAGCACCAGACCAAAAGTTGCGCAAGCCATCGCGACTTCCGTCGCATTTTCAAAGCCATAACGCTCGATAAACAGCTTGCTCCATGCCGCGCCGGTGCCGTGGCCACCTGAAAGGGTAATCGACCCCGCCAGCAACCCCATCAGCGGATCCAGCCCGAGCATTTTCGCCATTCCGATACCGATGGCATTTTGCAAAAGCAGTAAGCCCACGACGACAAACACCAGCATAAACAGCGATTTACCGCCTGCCCGCAGACTTGCCAGATTGGCGTTAAGACCGATCGTGGCAAAAAATGCCAGCATCAGTGGCTCTTTTAAAGACATGTCGAAACCGACTTCCCAGCCGATTATCTGGTTGGCGATCAGTAACAATAAAGCGACCAGCAAACCACCGGCAACGGGTTCAGGAATGGTGTATTTTTTGAGGAATTTGACCGACTGGACGCATTTCCGTCCTAAAAGGAGCACCAACGTGGCGGCAACCAGGGTGCCGTAGGTATCGAGTTGAATCATTGACGAACTCCATTTTAAAATAAATCCAATAAAATTATCGAGTTATAAAAACTTCACTGACATGTTTTTTCCCAGAAGCTGAATTAGAAGTCATTCAAGCTGCGTCAGGCAAGAAAAACAGGCCATAAATCCCGTCCAATCCAAAACCAGTCGAGGAATATTGCCATTAGCAAACGATTGCTTTTGTCGTTAATTTCAATAAAAATGCCCGCTTTGCCGCTTATTGGAATGCCACAGCATGAGTTCGCAAACCGCAGAACAAGAAACACAGCAACCCGATCTTTCCCGCCAGCAAAAAAGTGAACTGATTTACCGGCTCGAGGACCGCCCGCCATTACCTCAAACGTTATTCGCCGCCTGTCAGCATTTGCTGGCGATGTTTGTTGCGGTAATCACACCAGCACTACTGATTTGCCAGGCGCTGGGTTTGCCCGCGCAGGACACGCAGCACATCATCAGCATGTCGCTGTTCGCCTCCGGCCTGGCTTCTATTTTGCAGATTAAAACCTGGGGACCGGTCGGCTCGGGTTTACTCTCGATTCAGGGCACCAGCTTTAACTTTGTTGCGCCGCTGATCATGGGCGGAATGGCGCTGAAAAATGGCGGTGCGGATGTGCCGACCATGATGGCGGCGCTGTTCGGCACCCTGATGCTGGCTTCCTGCACTGAAATCATTCTTTCCCGTTTCCTGCATCTCGCACGTCGCATCATTACGCCGCTGGTTTCCGGCATCGTGGTGATGATTATCGGGCTGTCGCTGATTCAGGTCGGTCTGACGTCTATCGGCGGCGGTTATGCGGCCATGAGCGATCACACATTCGGGGCACCGAAAAATCTGCTGCTGGCTGCCGTCGTGCTGGTAGTGATTGTTCTGCTGAACCGTCAACGTAACCCTTACCTGCGTGTCGCCTCTCTGGTTATCGCCATGGCGGTGGGTTATCTGGTGGCCTGGATGACGGGCATGTTGCCAACCGTTGCGCCAGCCGCGCAAAGCAACTGGATAACATTACCAACGCCGCTGTATTACGGACTGGGTTTTGACTGGAATTTGCTGATCCCGCTGATGCTGATTTTCATGGTGACATCGCTGGAAACCATCGGTGATATTACCGCAACCTCGGACGTTTCTGAGCAACCGGTCAGCGGCCCGCTGTACATGAAGCGCATCAAAGGCGGCGTTCTGGCCAATGGCCTGAACTCGATGCTTTCTGCTGTATTTAACACCTTCCCGAATTCCTGCTTCGGGCAGAACAACGGCGTCATTCAACTGACCGGCGTTGCCAGCCGCTATGTCGGTTTTGTGGTCGCGCTGATGCTGATCATCCTCGGGCTGTTCCCGGCTGTTGCGGGATTTGTGCAGCATATTCCTGAACCGGTACTGGGCGGCGCGACCATCGTGATGTTCGGTACCATTGCCGCTTCGGGTGTGCGCATTGTTTCCCGCGAGCGTCTGAATCGCCGCGCGATTATGATCATGGCGCTTTCTCTCGCCGTCGGTATGGGTGTTTCTCAGCAGCCGCTGATCCTGCAATTCGCACCGGACTGGCTGAAAACCCTTCTCTCTTCTGGCATTGCAGCGGGCGGCATTACTGCGATTGTTCTGAATCTGGTTTTCCCTCACGAGAAGTAAAAGCAGGATGTAATCCGCGTGCAACAGCGGCAGAGGGTCTGGAACCTCTGCCGCTTTTTATTACCTCCATTTGGCTAACCTGTTGAGAAAATTCGCTGTTTGCGGCATAAACAAAGAATCTTTTTCCATTTTCCCGTTACAGGGCTCCAGACGATGAGATTTATCGGTAAAATTTTGCTGACGTTCGCCTTACTTCTGGTGCTGGCGATCGTGCTGGTGTACGTCCTATTACAAACCCGCTGGGCTGCTGGCTGGGTCAGCCGCTGGGTCAGCAATAACAGCGAGTACCGTCTCTCCGTGGAGAAACTCGACCATAACTGGTCGTCGCCGGGTCGGGTGACGTTAACCAATGTCATCTTCGGGCAGAAGAATCAGCCGGAAGTGCTGAATGCCGGTGAAGTTGATCTGGATTTAAGCTGGCGTCAGATCACCGAGCCACGTTTTTTCGATCGCGTCGTGCTGGTCAGCGGACGCCTCAATGTCAGTCCTTCGTCAATGAATTTGCCATTGCAGGCCAATACCCTGCAACTGAGTAAAATGGCGCTCACCGGCAATACCGCTGGCTTAGACATTCAGGGTCAGCAGATTAACGCCGGTATTTCGCCGTGGCAGCCAAAACCCAATCAGCTTTTAGGCGATAAAGCTGACTTCCAGCTGAGCGCCGCCAGCCTGACGGTCAACGGACTGCCGGCCGAAAATGTGCTGATTCAGGGCAACATCAATAATAAGAATCTGACGCTGAGTAATTTTGGCGGCGATCTGGCTCGCGGTCAGTTAACGGGTAAAGCGACGCAGGCCGCCGATGGCAGCTGGAACATAGAAAACCTGCGGCTGAGCAATGTGCGTCTGCAAACATCCAAACCGCTTTCTGCTTTCTTCGACGACTTCCAGACCCTGCCAAAAGTGACTATTCAGCGACTTGATCTGATCGACGCGCGTTTGCAGGGAACAGACTGGGCATTCAGCGACGTTGATTTGTCCGTGCAGGATCTGACGCTCGAAAAAGGCGACTGGCAAAGTGATGACGGCGAAATCACCCTGAATGCGACGGATATGATTGATGGAAACCTGCATATTCAGGATCCGATCATCAGCCTCGACCTTTCGCCGCAGGGCATTGCGATCAAACAAGCTACGGCGCGCTGGGAGCGCAGTTTATTGCGCACGACCGGCAACTGGCTGCGCGCCAACAAACGCCTTCAGCTTGATGAAGTGTCTGTTGCGGGGCTGGAATACACCTTGCCGGAAAACTGGAAACAACTCTGGAATCAGGCACTGCCGGATTCGCTGTCTGAAGTCTTTATCAGCCGGTTCATTGCTAACCGGAACCTGATTATTGATATCAATCCGCAGTTCCCCTTCCAGCTGACGGCACTTGATGGCCTCGGCAACAATCTGTTGCTGGCGCGTAATCATCAGTGGGGGATCTGGAGCGGTAAGCTGAATCTGAATGCAAGTGAAGCCACATTTAACCGCAATGACGTGCGCCGTCCTTCCATCACCCTGGAGGCGAACGACCGTCAGGTGAATATTTCTGAGCTGAGCGCCTTTACCAAAGAAGGATTGCTGGAAGCCAGTGCGACGGTTGATCAGCAGCCGCAGCGCCATTTCTCTGTGAAGATGACCGCCCGCTCAGTACCGGCGAATCAGCTGGAAAACTGGGGATGGCCACATGTGGCGCTGGAAGGTAACGCTAATATGCAGCTGAATCTGCAAGGACAGATGCCGGCAAACGTGGATTACAAACCCACGCTCAGCGGGACATTGCAGATAAACGGCAGCCAGACAATTGACCAGAGAATGGTAAACGGGTTGGTTTCCGGTACGCCAGCATCTGCTACTCCTTAATCCAGGCATCACCAAAAATGCAAAAGGCACCGCAATGGCGGTGCCTTTTATTTTGGGTAGAAACCAATCAGTTAATTTCAGGCTCCAGCGGTGCGCCGGGCGCGGCGGGCAATACCAGATAGGTGCCTTCAAACACCGCGCCGTCTGTCTCATCGCCGTATAAATTCACTTCGAGTTGCACGCGTGCTTTCCGCCCGCGAGCCAGACGGTCGAGATCACCGCGGACAGAGCCCAGGTCGGCAACGGCACGCGGCCTGCCGGTCACCGGCATGCTGTAACGGATATGCGCATCCGCCAGCACAATGGTGCCGCCCAGATGGCGCTCACGCAGCAGCAGCCAGATCAGCCCCCAGCCGGTCAGCGTTGCCAGCGAAAACAAACTGCCAGCGAACAATGTATGGTGCGGATTCTGGTTGCCCGTTTCCGGCATCGTGGTGACAAATCGCTGGCCGGTGTACTGACTGATACGCACGCCCATTTTTTCACTGAGCGGGATGTGGTCATACCAGGCCTGCTGAAGCTGACCGCACCAGTCAGGGCGATGCAGAATATCATCCAGCGTTTCGATGGGTTTTATCATCAGGAAGTGGCGAACCGGGGTTGTTTGCGGCGTGGTGATTTCGCCCTGATTCACAAAACCCAGTTTGGCAAAGAAATCCACGGCATCTTCGCGGGCGCTACAGACCACTCGTTTCACCCCTTCCTGACGCGCCACAGACTCCAGGGTCATCGCGACCAGCGTTCCCAGCCCTTTGTCTTGTACATTTGGATCAACCGCCAGAAAGCGGATAGAGGCTTCATTATCGGCATTGATGTATAAACGGCCAACCGCCACCGGTTCGCCCTCCTCATCAACTACCATCTGGTGATGTGCGATGGAATCGTAGGCATCACGCTCTGAACCCTCCGGCTGATGCAACGGTTTACGCAGCATTTCCCAACGGAATCGGTAATAGGCGGCCAGTTCTTTTTCGGTCGTCGGTACTCTCAGATGATACATAGATGCTTTCTCTCCGGCGTTATGCCTTATGGATCAGACTTGTAGCCAGAAGGTCACCGGCCCGTCGTTCACCAGTGCCACTTTCATATCCGCTGCAAAGCGTCCGGTTTCGGTAGCAATGCCCTTTTCCCGGCACTGCCCGCAAAAATACTGATATAACCGCTCCGCTTCCTGTGGCTCAGCCCCGCGCGAGAACCCAGGACGCATGCCTTTTTGTGTGTCCGCCGCCAGCGTGAACTGCGACACCACCAGCAGGCTGCCACCGGCCTGCTGCACGTTCAGATTCATCTTGTCATTTTCGTCACCGAAGATTCGGTACCCGATCACCCGTTCACAAAGGCGTTTGGCTTTTTGTTCGTCATCGCCCTGTTCAACGCCCAGTAAAACCAGTAACCCCGGCCCTATCTGGCCACAGATTTCGCCATCGATCGTAACGCTGGCATTCAATACCCGCTGAATTAACGCAATCATACAAATCCTTCGGACTGATTATTCTTCTGCCCTATGTTGAGCAGACTGCAATTTTCTTAGAGAACGGTACTCGCCCAGCGTGACGGTAATTTCCGCCCCAAGAAGAACGATACACCAGCTGACATAGACCCAGAGAAATAAAATGGGGATCACCGCCAGTACACCGTAAATCAACTGATATGACGGGAAAAGCTGAATGTATAAGGTGAAGATTTTTTTACTCAACTCGAATAATACGCCGGAGACCAGCGCGCCGATCAGGGCATCTTTTGCCGGCACTCTGACCGTCGGGACTACCTGATAGAGCAGCCAGAATGTCACCCAGGAGATCAGCAAGGGCAGAATGCGCAGCGCGTGGTCGATCACCGAATGCACACCGCTGATGTTCAGCCAGTTCAGGGAGAGCAGATATGAGCTGACAGCCACGCTGGCCACCAGCAGAATTGGCCCGAGCGTTAACACCATCCAGTACACAGCGAAAGAAAACACAATCGGACGCGTGGTTTTGCTGTCCCAGATTTTGTTCAGCACGCTGTCTACCGAGGCTATCAGAAGTAGCGCGGTGACGATTAATCCACAGGTGCCCACGGCCGTCATTTTGCTGGAGTTGGCAACAAACTGTTCCAGATAGCGCTGGATAGTATTACCGGTCGCGGGCATGAAATTGGAAAAAATGAATGTTTTCAGCTGCATGCTGATTTCTGAAAAAACAGGGAATAATGCAAAAAGTGAAAATACCACGGCGATCAGTGGCACGAGCGATAGCAAAGAGACATAGGCCAGATGGCCCGCCAGAAGCGTCAGGCCATCTTTATCCGAACGCTTTAAAAGCAGGCGCGTAAATTTCCACAACGATTTTAGGTAGTGGCTCAGTGCCCTTTTCTGCATCCTTACATCCTTCAGGAAAAGTATTTCGGTACCGTCTGGTTATCTTCTACCCATACAGCCTCAATGCCAGCATTCCGGGCGGCTTCGATATTTTCAGCAACATCATCAAAGAACACGGCCTGATCGGCGGTGAATCCTTCTTTCTCCAGAACATGCCGGAAAATTTCGGGCTCCGGTTTGCGCATACCCAAATTTTGCGAGAGGTACATCGCGTCGGTATTGGCTTCGATTTCAGGATAATGGTGAGGCCAGAAATCCAGATGTAAGCGGTTGGTATTAGAAAGCACGACGACACGATGACCTTCTTCGCGCAGTTTCTGAAACAGGGCAATGACCTCAGGACGCAGACCAACAAACACCGCATGCCAGCCCGCACTGAATTGTTCAAAACTTAGTGCGATACCCATTTCATGACATAAATCGGCAGCAAACTGTTCGTCGCTGATTTCACCACGCTCGTGTTTCTGGAACACCTCGCCCATTGAAAACCGCTCGGTCAGCGTCGCCAGCGGGGTGCCACTCAGATGGCTCCACACCCCAAGCACTCGTTTGAAATCAATATCAATAATGACGTTTCCCATATCAAAAATGTACAGCATTGCACGCTCCTGATTTCAAAGATGACAGTTAACTTTAGCGGTAAAACGTACAAGTGAACAGGGGCAACGCGACGGGGCGTAACGAACGGAGGAGAAAAAAACATAAAAAAAACAGGGTACCCGAAGGCACCCTGTTTCTGTGTAACGGCAAACGTTAAAGAAGATTAACCTTCTTTAGGACCACGCATTGCACGTTTACGATCGTTCTCGGTCAGGTGACGTTTACGGATACGCACAGACAGAGGAGTCACTTCGACCAGTTCGTCATCATCGATGAATTCCAGAGCTTGCTCCAGAGACATTTTGATAGCAGGAACCAGAGTCGTTGCTTCGTCAGTACCGGACGCACGCATGTTAGTCAGTTTCTTACCGGTCAGGCAGTTCACGGTCAGGTCGTTAGAACGTGAGTGAATCCCGATGATCTGGCCTTCATACACTTCTGCGCCGTGGCCCAGGAACAATTTACCGCGGTCTTGCAGGCTGAACAGTGCGAACGCAACGGCTTTACCCTGACCGTTGGAGATCAGCACGCCGTTCTGACGCTGGCCGATTTCGCCCGGACGAACGTCATCGTAGTGGCTGAACGTGGAGTACAGCAGACCGGTACCGGAAGTCATGGTCATGAATTCGGTACGGAAGCCGATCAGGCCACGTGCAGGGATCAGGTAATCAAGACGGATACGACCTTTGCCGTCTGGGATCATGTCTTTGACATCGCCTTTACGCTCACCCATGGCCTGCATAACAGAACCCTGGTGTTGCTCTTCGATATCCAGTGTCACGTTCTCGAATGGCTCTTGCATGCGGCCATCGATTTTACGGTTGATTACTTTAGGACGGGAAACCGCCAGCTCGAAACCTTCACGACGCATATTTTCGATCAGAACCGACAGGTGAAGTTCACCACGGCCTGAAACACGGAATGCATCAGCATCTTCAGTTTCTTCAACACGCAATGCAACGTTGTGCACCAGCTCTTTGTTCAGACGGTCAAGGATCTGACGTGAAGTCACATACTTACCTTCTTTACCACAGAATGGAGAGGTGTTTACGTTGAAGTACATGGTTACTGTTGGTTCATCAACGCTCAGCGCAGGCAGAGCTTCAACATTCGCCGGATCACAGATTGTGTCGGAAATGTTCAGTTCGCCCAGGCCGGTGATTGCGATGATGTCGCCCGCTTCAGCAACGGTGGCTTCGATACGCTCAAGACCCATGTGGGTCAGAACTTTACCGACTTTACCGTTGCGGGTTTTGCCTTCGCTGTCGATGACAGTGATTTGCTGGTTAGGCTTAACGGTACCGCGTTTGATGCGGCCGATGCCGATGACGCCAACATAGTTGTTGTAGTCCAGCTGAGAGATTTGCATCTGGAACGGTGCTTCCATCTCAACTTGTGGCGGAGATACGTGGTCAACGATCGCCTGGTACAGCGGGGTCATGTCTTCGGCCATATCGTTATGGTCGTTACCCGCGATACCCATCAATGCTGATGCATAGATGATTGGGAAATCGAGTTGTTCGTCGGTTGCGTCCAGGTTTACAAACAGGTCGAAGACCTGATCGACAACCCAGTCAGGACGCGCGCCAGGGCGGTCAACCTTGTTGATTACCACGATCGGTTTCAGACCATTAGCGAAGGCTTTTTTGGTCACGAAACGGGTTTGCGGCATTGGGCCATCCATTGCATCCACAACCAGCAGCACCGAGTCGACCATTGACATCACACGCTCTACCTCACCGCCGAAGTCGGCGTGTCCTGGGGTATCCACGATGTTGATGCGGTAGTCTTTCCAATTAATGGCGGTGTTTTTTGCGAGGATGGTAATCCCACGCTCTTTCTCCAAATCGTTGGAGTCCATTACGCGTTCAGTGGCTTCTACACGCTCTCCGAAAGTACCGGATTGTTGCAGCAGCTTGTCGACCAGGGTGGTTTTACCATGGTCAACGTGGGCAATAATGGCGATGTTACGCAAATTTTCGATCACAGCTTTGCCTCAGGCATTAGAAATAGCGCGCTATTGTACACGTATTAAGCGAGGTTCTAAACAAGATCACAAGGATCTTGTTGAAACAACTTATGGATGGCTACTTTGTGATCCCTTTCACGGTGCAAAAAGACCACTGAACCATTATGACGCACCATTATAGTGCTTTCGCTCTCACGGTTAGCACCATTTTAGTGCGAGAATTCCGTTATGGTGCATACTTGTCGAGTGCAAAAGCCCTGTAAAATGGCGTTGTTTGCATTTTCTCAAAGTTGGCACAGTTTTCGCTAATAGTTTTTAGAGTAAAAGTTTTTTAGGGTAAAAAATTTTTTACAGGGTGAAGAGCCTGACCAGACAAATAATAGCGCTGTTCAGTCTACACGCCAGTTCCAGTAAGGCTGTTATTTCCAACTAAAGACCAAAAATGGTTATTCGTTCCACGACGATAATGAGAAATTCGGGAGAACTAGTATGTCCGCTGAACACGTTTTGACGATGCTGAATGAGCATGAAGTGAAATTCGTAGATTTACGCTTCACTGATACCAAAGGCAAAGAACAGCACGTCACCATTCCTGCGCACCAGGTTAGCGCTGACTTCTTCGAAGAAGGCAAAATGTTTGACGGCTCTTCAATCGGTGGCTGGAAAGGCATTAACGAATCTGACATGGTCTTGATGCCAGATGCGAGCACTGCTGTTCTTGACCCATTCTACGAAGAAACTACCCTGATCATTCGTTGCGACATCCTTGAGCCAACCACGCTGCAAGGTTATGACCGCGACCCACGCTCTACCGCAAAACGTGCAGAAGATTTCCTGCGCTCTTCCGGTATCGCGGACACCGTTCTGTTCGGGCCAGAGCCAGAATTCTTCCTGTTTGATGATGTGCGCTTCGGCAGCAGCATCTCCGGTTCTCACGTCGCTATCGATGATATCGAAGGCGCATGGAACTCAAGCACCAAATACGAAGGCGGCAACAAAGGCCACCGTCCTGCAGTAAAAGGCGGTTACTTCCCGGTTCCTCCGGTCGACTCCTCTCAGGATCTGCGTTCTACCATGTGTCTGACCATGGAAGAAATGGGTCTGGTTGTTGAAGCTCACCACCACGAAGTGGCAACCGCTGGTCAGAACGAAGTGGCAACCCGCTTCAACACCCTGACTAAAAAAGCTGACGAAATCCAAATCTACAAATACGTGGTTCACAACGTGGCTCACGCATTTGGCAAAACTGCGACCTTCATGCCAAAACCAATGTTTGGCGATAACGGTTCAGGTATGCACTGCCACATGTCTCTGTCTAAGAACGGTAACAACCTGTTCGCTGGCGACAAATACGGCGGCCTGTCTGAAATGGCACTGTTCTACATCGGCGGTATCATTAAGCACGCTAAAGCAATCAACGCCTACGCTAACCCGACCACCAACTCCTACAAGCGTCTGGTCCCGGGCTACGAAGCGCCAGTAATGCTGGCTTACTCTGCGCGTAACCGTTCTGCATCCATCCGTATTCCACACGTATCAACGCCTAAAGCGATGCGTATCGAAGCACGTTTCCCTGATCCAGCGGCTAACCCATACCTGGCGTTTGCTGCACTGATGATGGCTGGCCTGGACGGTATCATCAACAAGATCCACCCTGGCGATGCGATGGACAAAAACCTGTATGACCTGCCACCGGAAGAAGAAGCAGAAATTCCAAAAGTTGCAGGTTCACTGGAAGAGGCCCTGAACGCACTGAACGAAGACCGCGAGTTCCTGACCCGTGGTGGCGTGTTCACTGACGACGCTATCGATGCTTATATCGGTCTGCGTAAAGAAGAAATGGACCGCGTGCGCATGACTCCGCATCCGGTTGAGTTCGAACTGTACTACAGCGTTTAATTTTTCGATTAAACCGGACTCAGCGCTCGTCTTCGGGCTGGCGCTGAGGGTAATACCCGACTGAAGGCCTGTGTTCACAAACCCTTCAGCGTCAAAATTAAGTAAGACGATTTATATTTGTTGCCGTGGAAACTTTCAGCCCATCTCCGGATGGGCTTTTTTCTCCACACTCTTTCCTGCTCAACCCCTCTGACCCGTGATTTCACCGGGTAGCGAGATAAAATGCACCAATCAGGTGCGGGAGACTGCGGTATGGCAACTGGCAAACTGCCCGATGCTGGGCAGATCCTGAATTCCTTAATCAACAGCGTTCTGCTGTTAGACGACGAATTGGCTGTGCATTATGCCAATCCGGCAGCTCAGCAGTTACTGGCGCAAAGTTCCCGAAAGCTTTTTGGCACCCCTTTGCCAGAACTGGTGGGATATTTTTCGCTGAACATCGAATTAATGCGTGAAAGTCTGACAGCCGGACAAGGCTTTACAGACAGTGAAGTGACGCTGGTCGTAGACGGCCGCGCGCATGTGTTGTCGCTGACCGCACAGATGCTGCCAGAAGGTTTCATTCTGGTGGAACTGGCGCCGATGGATAATCAGCGCCGCCTGAGCCAGGAACAATTACAGCACGCTCAACAAGTTGCTGCGCGTGATTTGATCCGCGGTCTGGCACATGAAATCAAGAATCCGCTCGGCGGGTTGCGTGGCGCAGCACAATTATTATCCAGAGCGCTGCCCGATCCGGCCTTGCTGGAATATACGAAAGTCATTATTGAGCAGGCTGACCGTCTGCGTAATCTGGTCGACAGATTGCTGGGCCCGCAACGTCCGAGCCAGCATGTGACACAAAGTATTCACCAGGTTGCGGAACGGGTTTGCCAACTGGTCTCGATGGAGAAGCCGGATAACGTTCAGCTGGTGCGGGACTATGATCCTAGCCTGCCGGAACTGGCGCACGACCCCGATCAGATAGAACAGATTTTGTTAAACATCACCCGCAACGCATTACAGGCGCTGGGGGAGGAAGGCGGCACAATTACATTACGCACGCGTACTGCTTTCCAGATTACGTTACACGGCGTGCGTTATCGTCTGGTGGCCCGTATCGATATTGAAGATGATGGCCCCGGCGTACCGGCGCATTTGCAGGACACCCTTTTTTACCCCATGGTCAGTGGCCGCGAAGGGGGCACCGGTTTGGGCCTGTCCATCGCGCGCAGTTTGATTGATCAGCATTCGGGTAAAGTTGAATTTAACAGTTGGCCAGGACATACCGAATTCTCGGTATTCCTGCCTATTCGCCAGTGAGGTTCTTATGCAACGAGGGATAGTCTGGATCGTCGATGACGATAGCTCCATCCGCTGGGTACTTGAACGTGCGCTCACTGGAGCCGGTTTAACGTGCACCACGTTTGACAGCGGCAATGAAGTGCTTGATGCCATTGCGACTCAAACCCCTGACGTTTTGTTATCAGATATCCGTATGCCCGGGATGGACGGTTTAGCGCTGTTAAAGCAGATTAAACAACGTCACCCGATGCTTCCGGTCATCATAATGACAGCACACTCCGATCTGGATGCTGCAGTCAGCGCCTATCAGCAAGGTGCGTTTGATTATCTGCCAAAACCGTTCGACATTGATGAAGCCGTGGCACTGGTTGAACGAGCCATCAGTCATTATCAGGAACAACAGCAACCGGCACGCAGCCAGCCTGCGAGTGGCCCGACCGCAGACATTATCGGTGAAGCGCCCGCTATGCAGGACGTATTTCGCATCATCGGCCGTTTGTCCCGTTCTTCAATCAGCGTGCTGATTAATGGGGAATCCGGTACCGGTAAAGAGCTGGTCGCTCACGCCTTACACCGCCACAGCCCGCGCGCCAAAGCGCCCTTTATCGCGCTGAATATGGCTGCTATCCCGAAAGACCTGATTGAGTCCGAATTATTCGGCCACGAGAAAGGGGCGTTTACCGGCGCCAACACCGTCCGTCAGGGACGTTTTGAACAAGCCGATAACGGCACGCTGTTCCTCGATGAAATCGGGGATATGCCGCTTGATGTGCAAACCCGTCTGCTTCGCGTGCTGGCAGATGGCCAGTTCTATCGTGTTGGCGGTTATGCGCCGGTGAAAGTGGACGTGCGTATTATCGCTGCGACTCACCAGAATCTGGAGCTACGGGTTCAGGAAGGGAAATTCCGCGAGGATTTATTCCACCGCCTGAACGTTATCCGCGTCCATCTGCCGCCGCTGCGTGAACGTCGTGAAGACATCCCGCGTCTGGCGCGTTACTTCCTGCAAGTCGCGGCTAAAGAGCTGGGTGTGGAAGCAAAAAACCTGCATCCGGAAACAGAAACGGCACTGACGCGATTGCCATGGCAGGGCAATGTGCGCCAGCTGGAAAACACCTGCCGCTGGCTCACCGTCATGGCGGCGGGTCAGGAAGTGCTGATTCAGGATTTACCCAGCGAACTGTTTGAGACCTCGGCCCCTGAAACCGGTGGTCAGAGTCTGCCAGACAGTTGGGCGACATTGCTGGCACAATGGGCAGACCGTGCGCTGCGTTCCGGTCATCAAAACCTGCTGTCAGAAGCGCAACCTGAAATGGAACGTACATTACTGACCACGGCGCTGCGCCATACACAGGGACATAAACAGGAAGCGGCACGGTTGCTGGGCTGGGGGCGAAATACCCTGACCCGCAAACTGAAAGAACTGGGCATGGAATAAAAGTCCTCGCACCAGACAGCAAAACAGCCGCTTATGCGGCTGTTTTTATTTGCAGAGCAGACTGTCAGATAACGCGGGAGAATTGTTGCTGGCGCACCTGACGTCGCAGATAAATATCAAAGCACATACAGATATTACGGATCAGCAAACGCCCGCGCGGTGTCACCTGAATATGCGTGCCACTCACCTCAACCAGCCCGTCTTCAGCCAGCGGCTTCAGCAGTGCCAGATCATCAGCAAAATAATCGGTAAAACGAATGTCGTAACGCTGTTCGATATCAGCAAAATTCAGCTCAAAATGGCAGATCAGAGATTTAATGACATCGCGACGAAGGCAGTCATCATTCGTCATTTCCAGACCGCGCCATAAGGCATGTCCCTGCGCTTCCACATGAGCGTAATAGGTTTTGATATCTTTTTCGTTCTGCGCGTAGGTATCGCCGAGCATGCTGATGGCCGAAACGCCCATTCCCAGCAAATCACTGTCGCCCTGCGTGGTGTAGCCCTGGAAATTGCGGTGCAATTTGCCTTCGCGCTGGGCGATCGCCAGTTCGTCATCAGGGCGAGCAAAGTGATCCATCCCGATAAAGCGATAGCCGAAACCGGTCAGTGAAGCGATGGTTTCCTGCAAAATTTTCAATTTCTCTTCCGCACCAGGCAAATCAGCATCTTTGATTTTGCGCTGAGCGGCGAACAATTTTGGCATGTGCGCATAATTGAACACACTCAGACGATCAGGGTTGAGCTCTGCCACACGCTGCAGCGTGTAAGCAAAACTTTCTGCCGTCTGTTTCGGCAGACCGTAAATCAGATCGATATTAGTCGAGTTGAAACCCAGCGCCGGGCGCGTGCAATGAGGGCAAAGATGAAATCTTCATCCTGCTCACGGTTAACCAGAAGCTGCACTTCTTTGTTGAAATCCTGGACCCCCATACTCAGGCGGTTAAAGCCTTCGCTGCGCAGATGGTCAAGCACATCAAGCTCAATTTCACGTGGATCTACCTCCAGTGACATTTCTGCGTCGGGCAGGATATCAAAGTATGCCCTCAGAAGGCCCATCAGACGGCTTATCTGCGCTTTATCGAGGTAAGTCGGAGTACCACCGCCCCAATGCAGCTGACTGACCTGACGACCTTTAAAGAGCGGTGCACGGTGACTGATCTCTTTTTCAAGCACGTTGAGATATTCTTCGGCTTTATGCTGCTGGCGGGTCACCAGTTTATTGCAGCCGCAGAAGTAGCAGAGCTTATGGCAGAAAGGAATGTGCACGTACAATGAGAGCGAGCGTGCCGGATAACGGGCAGCCGCATTTTCGAAAGCGGTATTATCGTAGCGTTCACTGAACTCAAGTGCTGTTGGATAGGATGTGTATCGCGGACCCGAATAATTGTATTTCTGGATCAGCGCTAAATCCCAGACGGTAGTCTGTTCTGACATGGGGTACTCACTCCTTCCGGCGTCGGATGCGACCGGTTCGCTTTACAGGCAGGCTTTGAGCCTGCCGTGCAAAGGTCGCTCTGCGCAAACGTGCTTTGGTTTTCGATAACCGGCGTAGTTTACCGAATAACCAAAGCAGATAACATGCAAAGAGTAAGGCTATTGCCGGGATGACCCAGCGCATGGATTAGAAACCCTCTTTTGGATTTCCGCGCTTGAGCAACTGCATCATGTCTTCGTTTTTCACTTCTTCTTCGTCATCTTCATCTTCGCCGAGTTCGATGCCGAGGATTTCCATCAGAACATCGATGCGATCAAGTGTCTGATCAACATAAGCCTGATCTTCTGCGCTTAATGCTTTGCCATCGTCGATGAGATCCAGCAAAGAATCCAGACGCTCATCATTTTCGAGTAACGTCAGTTCTTCTTCCGGTGTCATCTTAGGTTTTGCATCTTGCTTCGGCTGTGCGGCTTTTTTAGCTTTCGCTGCATTGTTCGTAACGGTCTCAACGATCAAAGGCACGGCTTTTTTGCTACCGATACGCGGATCGGCTTTTTTCGTGCCCGCGCCGCTTTGGTTCTGGGCCGCATCCGGATTGGCGCGTGAGCCTGCTTTATGGCCACGGCGCTTGTTGTCACGCTTGCGTTCGCGCGCTTCGATATCAAGCTCGACACGACTTTTCTTCTTCGTTTTAGCTGTCGCGGTATTGGCGCGCGGTGCTTTCGCTGGCTGTTTCATGGCATCTGCTCTTAGGTGTGTACATTTAGTATAGATTTGCGCCGGAATCTAGCAGAAAGCGGGCAAAGAAAAAAGGCAGCAAGGTAACCTTGCTGCCTTTTTCTTTCCTTCCTCAGAAGGATATTCATCAAATACTTTCCCTGTATAGCATCAACGTCCCGGTTTTTCCTTTGCCTTTCAGAGCCTCCGGCTCCGTTCATCCTTAAATCGCGATGCATTTCCCGTGATCCCTGAATGCAATTTTCGTCCCTGTTTCCGTTCTCGCCTTCACCGCGTAAGAAATACTTTACCCGACTGGCACAAAGGCTCAAGATACCCGCCAGCCGTCTTGTCGATTTCATAACGACATCAATTTTATCTTATTGAAATTGAATAACATTAAAAAATTCGGCGACAAAACAAGCGAAATAACCCGCATCATGAATAGCAAATGTCTTACATCATGAAGGCAATTTCCCCCGCCTTCATCTCTGTGGTCCCTTCGCCTCATCATTCGGATTTTAAAAACACGAACGCATCTCGGCTGTGTTGCAGTTATAATCGCCAGCCAGATACTCATGCCTCACGGAGACGCACGCTTTGACCAGCCAAACTTACAACTATCATATGACCCATTTCGTCATGAGCGCCCCGGATATCCGGCATTTGCCATCTGACGCAGGCATTGAAGTCGCATTTGCTGGTCGTTCAAACGCCGGCAAATCCAGTGCGCTGAATACCCTGACACAGCAGAAAAGCCTCGCACGTACCAGTAAAACGCCTGGCCGTACTCAGCTCATCAACCTGTTCGAAGTGAAGCCGGGCATCCGCCTGGTCGACTTGCCGGGTTATGGCTACGCGGAAGTACCGGAAGAAATGAAGCGTAAATGGCAGCGCGCGCTGGGCGAATATCTGCAAATGCGTAACTCCCTCAAAGGTCTGGTTGTGTTGATGGATATCCGCCATCCGCTTAAAGATCTCGATCAACAAATGATTCAGTGGGCAGTTGATGTGGGTACGCCGGTCATGTTGCTGCTGACTAAAGCCGACAAACTGGCTTCAGGCGCACGTCAGGCGCAGATAAAAATGGTCCGTGAAGCGGTGAAAGAATTCATGGGTGATATTCAGGTAGAGGCATTTTCCTCACCGAAGAAAATGGGCGTGGATAAACTGAGTGACAAACTGAACACCTGGTTCAGCGAAATCCCGCCGGAAGTGCAGGAAGAAGAGCTTTCTAACGAAGGCGAATAGTAGCGCCCCGGGAACGGGGAAATGTAAGTAAAGAACAGAAAGGGGTGACCGCAAGGTTGCCCTTTTTTATGGGTATAACGCTATGAAAAATCCAATAAAAAACGCCCCAAACATAAATGCCTGGGGCGGCTAAAATATTCAGCCAAATCCGATTACGTGAAGTAAAAGGTCTGAAAGATAGAACATCTTACCTCTGTACCCTACGAGAGAAACTTTACCCTATTTTCTGACGGGGAAAAAGAACTTTTTGTAGTTTACTTACACAAAAATCGCGGATTATGCGATCACCCTCATGGTATGAGCACATAATCCTGTAGCTTAATTACAAAAAAAGCTTAATAACTATTCACTTAGTGAGCCTGATCCCAGTTTTCGCCAGTGCCCACATCTACTTTCAGTGGAACGGCCAGCGTCATGCTTGCTTCCATAAGATTGCGGATTTTTTCGCTTGCCACTTCCACATCATCTTTATGCACTTCAAACACCAGTTCATCGTGTACTTGCATGATAATGCGAGCACGCGGCGCATCCGGTTGTTTCAGCCAGTCAGCGACGCTTATCATCGCACGCTTGATAATATCCGCAGCCGTTCCTTGCATCGGGGCGTTGATCGCTGCACGCTCCGCACCTTTACGGCGCATGGCGTTACTGGACTTAATGTCTGGCAGATACAGACGGCGACCATCCAGCGTTTCAACGTAACCCTGCTCAGACGCCTGAGTGCGGGTGCGTTCCATGTATTCCAGCACGCCCGGATAGCGCTCAAAGTACAAATCCATATAACGCTGGGATTCTTTGCGCGGAATATTTAGCTGGCGCGACAGACCAAAGGCGCTCATGCCATAAATCAGGCCGAAGTTAATCGCTTTCGCACTGCGGCGTTGCTCACCGGATACTTTCTCCAGCGGCGTACCGAAGACTTCTGCGGCAGTCGCGCGGTGGATATCTTTCCCCTCGGCGAACGCTTTCAGCAAACCTTCATCCTTAGATAAATGCGCCATGATACGCAGTTCAATCTGCGAGTAGTCGGCAGCGAGAATAATGTAGTCTTTCGGCGCGATAAACGCCTGACGGATGCGGCGACCTTCGTCATTACGCACCGGAATATTTTGCAGGTTTGGATCACTGGAAGATAGACGCCCGGTGGCAGTCACTGCCTGATGATAAGACGTGTGCACACGTCCGGACTGCGGATTGATCATCAATGGCAGTTTATCGGTATAGGTCGATTTCAGTTTTGCCAGACCACGATATTCAAGAATGACTTTTGGCAGCGGGTAATCCAGAGCCAGCTCAGCCAGAACTTCTTCATTAGTCGATGGCGCGCCACCCGGCGTTTTCTTCAGAATCGGTAATTTCTGTTTTTCATACAGAATGGCCTGCAATTGTTTGGTCGAAGACAGGTTGAAAGGTTCTTCTGCCAGTTCATGTGCCTTGTTTTCCAGCTCATTCAGACGGATAGCCAGTTCTTTTGAGTGGGCGGCGAGGATATTCTGATCAATCAGAACGCCAGTGCGCTCGATATGAGACAGCACAGGTACCAGCGGCATTTCGATATCCGTGAAAACAGTCTTCAGGGATTCGCTTTCCGCAATCCGAGGCCACAGTGCCTGATGCAATTGTAATGTGACATCAGCATCTTCTGCCGCATAGGGCGCCGCTTGCTCCAGCGCGATTTGGTTGAAGGTCAGCTGGTTCTTGCCTTTACCTGCGATCTCTTCAAAACTGACGGTCTTATGGCCGAGATAGCGATCGGCCAGGCTGTCCATATCATGGCGGCCAGATACGCTGTCGAGCACATAGGACTCGAGCATGGTATCAAAGGCAATGCCTTTTAATTCGATGTCATAACGCAGTAACACGCCGCGGTCGAATTTCAGGTTCTGACCCACTTTCCGCTGCTTTTCATCTTCGAGTATCGGCTTGAGCTGTTTCAATACTTCATCACGATCCAGCTGTACCGGCGCATCCAGATAATCATGAGCAACCGGTAAATAGGCTGCTTTACCTGCTTCTGTAGCAAAAGATAAGCCAATCAGATTGGCGGTCAGCGTATCCAGACCATCCGTTTCTGTATCGAATGCAAACACCTCAGAGCCTTTCAGATAACCGATCCATTCATCCAGCGTCGCCTGATCCAAAATGGTGACGTAACCGTCCTGAGAAAGCTGGTTAGGTTCGATCACTGCTGCTGAAGTTGTGTCTTCAGCCTGTGCGCTTTTCTTCGCTGCTGCCGGCGCTTTACCTGCTGATTTTTTACCGCTCAGCCAGGTACCGGATTCAACATCAGCCAGCCAGCGTTTGAATTCATAGCGACCAAAAAGCTTGTGCAGTTCATCAGCATCAGGTTCAGAAACCGTCAGCTCTGCACAGGTTAAATCCAGCTTCACGTCAGTTTTAATGGTCGCCAGCTGGTAAGAGAGATAGGCGACGTCTTTATTATCAGCGAGTTTGGCGGCCATGGTTTTGGCGCCGCGGAAACTGAGTGTCGATACTTTATCAAGATCGGCATACAACGCATCAAGACCACCAATGCCTTGTAACAAGGCTTGTGCGGTTTTCTCCCCCACGCCCGGCACGCCTGGAATATTGTCCGAGGAGTCACCCATCAGGGCGAGGAAATCGATGATCAGCGAAGGCGGAACACCGTACTTCTCGACAACTTCATCTGGCCCCAGAATCGCGTTGTTCATCGTATTAATTAATGTCACGCCCGGTGTCACGAGCTGCGCCATATCTTTATCACCGGTGCTGATCAGAACAGCATGACCCGCCAGTTCAGCTTCGAGTGCCAGCGTACCGATTACGTCGTCCGCTTCTACACCAGAGACCACCAGCAAAGGCAACCCCATTGCTTTGACCATTTGGTGAAGAGGCTCAATTTGAGAGCGCAGGTCATCCGGCATCGGAGGACGGTGAGATTTATACTGTTCGAAAAGTTCGTCACGGAAGGTTTTGCCTTTCGCGTCAAAAACCACAGCGACATGGCTTGGTGTGTATTGCAGCAATAAACTGCGCAACATGTTAAGCACACCGTACATCGCACCGGTCGGTTCACCCGCAGAGTTGGTCAGCGGAGGAAACGCATGATAGGCGCGATAAAGGTAAGACGAACCGTCTACCAGGATTAAGGGGTTTTCTGCTATCTGGGCCATAACTCTTCTTTATTCGTGATCAGACATGCTCTAAGGATGCCATAGCCAGCGGGAAAGACGAACCTTGAGAGGGAAATTCATTGCGAAGTTGCGAGGGATCTCGAAGGATCATCCTGTGGATAACTTTGTGAATAGTTTTTATAGTAAATTATTATCTGATCATATCCGGAAAATACTCCAGAATTTTAACTACTGGTTTCATCAGGTTATCGGTTTTTTTATGAAATAGTCGTGTAATAGAAGCTTAATAGCTATTGTGGATAGTAATATTTACAGGAAACATTCCGGGCATAAATTATTTATATTTCATAGGGTACTCATTTTGGTTGTTATTTTTTTCAGAAAATATAACGCCAGCCCGAAAGCTGGCGCCGAGATCAAGAATTCTTATTTTTTGGTCGCTAAGAAATTGATCACATCAGAATATTGTTTGACATACATATCCATTGAGCTGGTATCAAGTCCGTCATTTTTAACCATGTATTTCCCATTCACAAATACAGAAGGGACGCCTTGCAGACCCAAATCAGCAGCGGCTTTTTCCTGCTGAACAACCAGTGATTTCACGACGAAGCTGTTAAGTGCGGCATCATAATCTTCTCCCTTAACACCCGCCTGAATAAAGACTTTACGGATATCATCAGCATTTTGTACCGACTGCTGTTTCTGCACAGCATCAAACATCAGCGGGCTGACTTTTTCTTCAACACCCAGAGCAATAGCCACAGCCCATGCCTGAGTTAGTTGCTTACCTAACGGACCTAGGAACTCAACGTGGTATTTAGTGTATTTCACATCTTTTGGCAGGTTCTTACGGATGCTGTCAGAGACATGCCAGACTTGTTCAAACTGGTAGCAGTGCGGGCAATAAAATGAGAAAAACTCGAGTACCTGTGGCTCATTAGCTACGGTTTTATCTAAAGTAACGTATTGCGCGCCATCAGAAAATTGCGCTGCAGATACACTGAAGGCCATAACCATACCAACCAGTGCCAGGAATATCTTTTTCATATAAAGCCTATCTCCATTTAATTAAACTTGAACGTTAATCGTGACTCAATACATTGGCATCAGCCGTAAAGGAGGTGCCTGTAATTTCTTAATTTGCTCAGTGAAAGCCGCTATCTGACCACGCCAAAAATCTTCGTCCTGCATCCAGGGGAAGCTCTTAGGAAATGCAGGATCGTCCCAGCGACGGGCGACCCAGGCCAGATAATAAACCATGCGCATAGCACGCAGCGGCTCCATCAAAGACAGTTCACTGGTATCTAAATCAGCAAACTCTCCATAAGCTTCCAGCAAGATATCTAACTGAAGCCTTTGCTCACTTTGGTCGCCATGTAACAACATCCAGAGATCCTGGATTGCCGGACCATTACGGGCATCATCCATATCCACAAACAGCGGGCCATCTCGCCAGAGAATATTCCCCGGATGGCAATCCCCATGTAAGCGCAAAGGCTGCCAGTCGGTATGCCAGAATTCCCGGGTCGTCGTGATCAGTTTATCTGTCGCAGTTAAAAAAGGCTCTCGCAGGCTTTTGGGGATCAGAGGACACTGCGCCAGGACATCACGTGGTCGGGAAAGGTATTCATCGAGGCCAATTGTCGGGCGTGCGGTGAAGAGACTTTCACTGCCAACCTGATGGATACGCCCGAGGAATCGCCCCACCCATTCCAGCTGATCGAGATTATCTATTTCATACTGACGGCCACCGACGCTTGGAAACACGGTGAACATATAACCCTGGTAGTGATGAAGTGTATCTTTATTAATAGAAAGAGGGGCAACAGCAGGGATTTCAGCATCAGCCATATCACGAGAAAACTGGTGCTCTTCGTGGATTTGTTCTTCACTCCAGCGCTCCGGCCGGTAGAACTTCACTACATAACGTTTTCTGTCTTCTCCCAGAAACTGGTAGACACGATTCTCATAGCTGTTTAAGGCAGTGAGGCCGGACTCAGCAATCAGACCGATACTCTCTAACGCATCAAGGATAAGATCCGGCGACAATGCCTGAAAATTAAAAGCAGAATTGTTCATAACTTCATTCGGGTTAGCCGCACAGAAAAATGACAATGGGAAATAGTATCATCTATTTTTGGCGGTTCGCATGAAGTTCACATAAGTTTACATCAATCTTTAATCACGCCACGGGCACGTAAAAGTGCAGTTTTAAAGTCATCCTCATAATCTTTCTTTAAACCTGGGATTTCAGTCGTGCTGTCAGTTCCGCGCATTTTCAGGTGATAAATCAACATGTCATCACTCAGTTCTCCCAAAGGTCCCTGATAACCACATTCTGTCGCCAGCTTCTGAATAAACTCCATCAGGTTAAGATCGCAATCTTCTTTCCATGCAGGATGCAGCAGTTCGATCAACTCATTTACGCGATGTTCTTTCATGATATTCCCTTTCAACGTAGTTGCAGACCCTAAAAATAACAGGGTTATTTCTTCAGGGAAAGGACAAGCTGACCGGGTAACAGTTAAACCTGCCTGACCGCAAGGTAAGGCGTTACAATGAGCGGAATATAGACATTTTTACAGGTAAATATTATGGGGCAGGATAACATTACCGGCGTGATTTTAGCGGGTGGTCGTTCGAGCAGGATGGGTGAAGACAAAGGGCTGGTCGAAATTAATGGTAAACCCTTATTTGAACATATTGCCGAAAGATTACGCCCACAAGTCGGAGATATTCTCATCAGCTGTAACCGAAACACGAAACGATATGGCCGAAATTTCCAGACGGTCCCTGACATTACACAGGATTTTCAGGGCCCCCTTGCAGGAATGCTTGCCGCATTATCTGCCAGTAAAACCGAGTGGGTACTGTTCGTTCCCTGTGACGTACCAGCCTTTCCGTTAAATCTCACCGAAGCCTTTTTAGCCAACGCGGCCGGGCAACGGGCAGTTTTTGCCTGTGACCCTGAACGCGGGCATCCGACACTTTGTCTGCTGAACCGTAATCTGATTCCAGTACTGGAAACCTATCTCGCAAATGGCGACAGGAAATTAATGATTTTCTTTCATCAGATTGACGCAAAAGCAGTATTGTTCAACGAATCCACAGCGTTTTCCAATCTCAACACGCCTGAAGATGTGTCACATTGGAAAGCTAATCACCACGATATTTTCATATGATAAATCAACAAATTCCCTTGCTTGGGATCGTCGCTCACAGCGGAACAGGAAAAACAACATTGCTGAAGCAGCTTATCCCCTATTTGCGTCAACGTGGTATACGAACCGGTCTGATAAAGCATACACATCATGATGTGGATGTAGATACTCCAGGGAAAGATAGCTTTGAGCTACGTAAAGCGGGTGCAGACCAGACTATGGTTGCCAGCAGCAGCCGATGGGCATTAATGACAGAAATGCCCGAGCAGGATCATCTAAACCTAGACTATCTTGCGACGCGTTTTGACCGCAATAAACTGGATATGATCTTCGTTGAAGGGTTCAAGCATGAAGAGATCGACAAAATTGTGCTGCACAGGGAAGGAACAGGGGGAATATTGGAACAGTTAATTGATATTCATGCTGTTGCTGTGGCTAGTGATTGTCTATCAGAGACTATTTCAACGACAATTAGCGTCTTGAATATAAATAAGATAGAAGACGTTGGAGAATTTGTTATCAGGTGGCTGGAAAATCAGCAAAAACAGTAGTTTTCGATCTTCTGCCATTATCCAAATTCCGCATAGCAAAA